>JAZGIK010000121.1:0-3743 GCA_036482035.1 Hydrothermarchaeaceae archaeon (SeqCode)
CCCTCTGCGAGCACAAGCATGGCCCCCCCTCTTACACTGTTTGTCTCTATCCTTTTGAGGTCCCTGTATCCAGAGACTTCCACTTTGTCTGTAGACTCGCCTGTTATTTCTATCGGGATGTTCCTTATGGCCTTTCTTATCTCTTTGGGACTTGGTAAATACTGGAGCCTCGCGGCCTCCACGTTGTAGAGGTCTATCTCCTCCACAAATCTCTCAATTTCTTCGTCCGTCGGCTTATACTTGCCAAGCCCAAGTGTTTTTCTGACGTAGTCTCCAGTCAAAACTGCGAGTGCCTGCGCTGACCCGCCTGCAGATCTAATAGGTCCTGCAAAGTATATAGCAAGGTGCATGCTACCGTCAAAGTTCTTCTTGATCTTTGTCCTCACTATCCCCTCCAGCGGTGCCGCTACTACACCTTCAGTCAAAATCGCGAGAGAGGTTCGCAATGCCTGCTCTGAGGCCTCTTCGATGTCTAGAAAAGATCCAAATTTTCCATCAACGATGTCCTTTGCTATCCTGATGGCTGCCTCTTCCTTTGTATGCTCTCCTGTCAGGTCTCTAATCCTGTCTGAGATACCTTTCGGACCGACAAGCCCTTCGACCCGCTCGGCGAGGTCTTTTGCTGGTGGTATTTCTGGTTCAAATTCTGGATCTCTGCCTTTTTTTCTAGCCTCCACTGCAACTTCGTACGCCCTCCCTGCGTCTTCTTCCAGTTTTTCAAAATATGTGTGCATATTACATGAACCTCATTATCGTTGTGTTTTGCTCGTGTAAATCTACTATCGGCACTCTCGCAGGAGTTGGTACCATGTTCAGCTTTCTCTGGAAGGAGGTCTGTTCCTGGAATGTTCCAGAGTTTATTACGTTTACTCCCCTGTAGTTGGTTATGCCTATATGATGGGCATGGCCGACGTGTAGAATATCCGGCGGTTCATCGATGACCATATAGTCGGTGTCCTCGGGAGAGAGGGGTACCTTCCCACCATACATCGGTACCAAGTGCCTTTTTTTAAGCAGCTCAACCATCGCCTTTTCAGGTCTTGAGTAAGATTGATTTGGAAGGGTGGATATGATATCGTCTAAGCTTCTGCCGTGGTAGGTTATAACATCCACCCCGTGCAGGCTTGCATGGCAAGGGTTTCCTGCCATATGAACACGTGGATCTTCGTAAAGACGTGGTGCGAATTCTTCACTGATTGCCAGCTGGGGCTCCGCCTGCCTTACCGCATCGTGGTTTCCGGATATCACTATAATCTCTACGTGCTCCGGTATCCCTTCAAGATATTCAGAAACCTTCGCGTACTGCTGGTGTATGTCCTTGATCTTGAGTTCGTTTTCCTGGCCAGGGTATATCCCTACTCCATCTATCAAATCCCCGCCGATTATGAGGTATTTGATCTTCTCTGAAAGCTGCCTTTGTTTTACGTTACCAATCTCCCCTCTCATCCATTTTATGAATTTTTTAAACTCCTCTTCTAGGAATTTTGTGCTGCCTATATGCATGTCTGAAATCAATGCAAGAGAAAGTTCAACTTCGCTCTTTTTTGTTTCTCTTCTACAGGGCAGATCCGGGAAATATATTTCATCCGCTATAATCATGTCCTTCCACTTCTTGCCCAGGACCCCCAGCACTTCGTCTTTTATTATGTTTCTGGATAGCTCCAAGAGTTCGGGACTTTTGTTGCTGATTAATATCGGTATCGTCCCCGTCGGGTCTTCGATTTCGAGTATTACGTGTCCCTTCTTGGTTCTCCTTATATCATAGACCATTCCAATTATTTTGATGTCGCTTGTAAAAGAAGAATCCTTTAAAGTCGCTATAGGTACTGCGTCTCTTAACACGTCTCTTTCTTTTAGTATCTTTGAAAGCCTCTCATACTTGTCGTTGAAATGTTTTATGAAACCCCCTATATCTCCCTGTGAAAAGGATTTGTTTGTGATATCTCTGTCCTTTTTGATTTTGATTTCCGGTCCGATTTCCGCTGCGTATACTCTCTTTTTCGGCCTAAAAACTGTGACTTCTGCCTCTTCGGTTTCTCCTTCGGATTCAATCAACGACGTTAGATGCTCTAATGTGACGACGTTCGGGCTGTCTTTTTCTTTTACCTTTAGAAGAATCCTCTCAATTTCTTTGTCCGAGTGTTTCTCAAGTTCTGAAAGGGCCCGGGGGTGAAGGTTTATGTTATGCTTTAGGAATATCTCTATTATATTGGTGGTTTCCATTAAAGCGCCCCAAAATTAACCGAGCCTTTGCTGAGGTAATCTGAAGTCTACCAATTTTTTAATGCGGGTATCCTCTTCCAAAATAATTTTAAGTCCTACCGGGGACATGTCAAGCTTTATTTCTTTAGTCCTTCCGTATCTGCCCCTGCTAACCACTCTGGAACTTAATATGCCAAGTAAGTCGAGTTCGGATATCAAGTCGGACACCCTGCGTTGTGTTAGGGTGTCAAGTGATATCGCCCGGCACATGCGTTTGTATGTATCATAGACCTCCCCGGTGTTTATGACCTTTCCTCCCTTCTCTTCAAGTTGTATTACGGAATACAAAAGCAGTTTTGACTGTGTCGGGAGGGTCCTTACCACTTCAACTGTGTTGTCCCTCTCTATCTTTTCGTTTGCTTTCCTCACGTGGGCCTCTGTAACCCTCTCTGTATTTTCTCTCTCTGCTACTTCGCCAGAGACCCTCAGAAGGTCAAGGGCCCTCCTCGCGTCTCCGTGTTCTCTTGCAGCTAGGGCCGCACAAAGGGATATTACGTATTCATCCAAGGTCCCGGGCTCGAATGCTATTTCCGCCCTCTGGTTCAAGATGTCTTCCAGCTGCCTCGCGTTGTATGGTGTAAAAACTATTTCCTCCTCTCCAAGCGAGCTCTGAACCCGTGAATCAAGGTAATCAACAAATTTTAGGTCGTTGGATACCCCTATAATGCTCACCTTGGTGTTTTTGAGTTCTGAGTTTATCCTGGTCATGTTGTAGATGATGTTGTCCCCTTGCTTGCCGACGAGTTTGTCTATTTCATCAAGTATAACAACAATGCACTGCTTCTTTTTGTCGATGGCCTCTAAAAAGGATTTATATACCTTGTCGGTCGGCCAGCCAGTAAAGGGTATCCTCTCTTCGCTGAATTGTTTTGTGAGATTCGCAAGAATTCTATACTGTGTATCCGTAATTTCACAGTTTATGTATGCTGTGGAAACTGGATAGAGGTAATCTCTCTTTTTGACCGTGTCCAACAAAAGTTCGCATACAAACTTTGAAACGATGGTTTTTCCTGTGCCGCTTTTTCCATAAATTAGTATATTGGATGGGGTTTCTCCTCTAAGCGCTGGAACGAGCGTCGATGCGAGTTGTTTGACTTCTGATTCTCTGTGGGGCAGCTCGGCAGGCGTGTATGAATGCCTCAATACATCCTTATTTTTGAAGAGGGGTTCTTTATCCAGAAGAGACTCGAAGATACCGCCGAACATGCTTTTAAAATCCATTTTTGTGGTCTCCCAATCTAAGTTTTGGTCTCTGTAAACCCTAAATTTCTTTCCACTGGAAGTGTAGGTTTGTTTGGAGGGTTAGTATATTAGTAAAAAGAAAGTATGGTATATAATGTTTTTGGATTATGTTCCATTCTTTCCATTGGAATCTATTACTTTTGGTAATAAATGTGTGAGACAAACATGTACTAATAAACGTTGTACGAATTTGTTTTTCCAGAACTCTTAATCCGGCTCTATTGGTCCCGGTTATTTTT
>JAZGIK010000122.1:0-2542 GCA_036482035.1 Hydrothermarchaeaceae archaeon (SeqCode)
TGAGGATGTAGTGTTTTGGCACGCCGCCGCCCAAAATGATGGCACCGGTCTTTTTTGCTGTGAAAGATATATCGGTCAGCTCTTTTGTGTCTTTTACTGCATTTAATACGAACTCATTTTTCTGTGAAAACATAAACATCTGCAGGCCCATTACCGAATCGACCAGTGCGGGAGAGAATACCGGCACCTTTTTTTTGTATGCGGCCCTCAAAAAGGATTTTTTATCCCCTGTCCTTTTACCAATCTCCCACAAAAGCTCCATAATCGAGATATTCTTCCTTTTCTCGGGGTCTATGTCTGCAAATATTTTCTGGATGTAGTCCTCGAAGTTCTCAAAGTCTGCCTCCTTTGTGAATATATTCCCTATTCGGCCCATTTTTTTCTTTAGCAGCTCCCTGTCATCGACGTGAAAATTCCCGACGTAGTGTGAGCCGTTTTGCGACTCTATTATATCGTGTACAACATTCGCGCCGCTGGTGACAATGACGTTGACATAGCCAGAATTTATCAGGTCGGCAATGATGCTTCTCAGCCCGGCTGGCACGAGAGGACCGGAAATCCCCAGGAATACCGTTGCCTCCTTCCTCACCATCTCTTCAAAGATGTCTGCGGCATTTGCGAGGCCTCCTGCTCCGAGTACTCCTGCTTTCTTATATTCTCTGATAATCTCGTCTGCTGTCATCCCTCCCTTTATATGCATCTGGGAGACCTTTTTCATTTCTTCGCCTTCTTAATCTCTTGGAGCCTGATTTGAAGTTTATCAATGTTTGCTACAGTTTCATCGATCTGTTTATCAAGTTTTTCCTTTTCCATTTCAAATAAGTGATCCGATATATCTTCAATGGCTTTCTTTCTTTGCAATTTTTCTACGTCGAATTCCAGTTTTTCCTTTTTTCTCCGGAGGTCCCGGATTTCCGCTGCCAGTTCAGTGCCGTATTTTACGTTGCCGAGCTTCTTATCAAATTCCGTAAAGGTCTTGTGTTTTAGCTCATCTATCGCTTTAAAATCTTTGACTTTGCTCCTTTTCGTAGATAGCGTGCCTCTGTATAAACCAAATATGGTCAGCGCTGCAAGAATCATTACCACAATCCCATAGCCAATCAGAAGTCCTGTCCCTGAAACCTCCGGAAGTTTAGTGGGCACCGGCACCAGCGCGACGCCTGAACCTTCGGCCTGCTCCGAAAGCTTCGAACCAATTCCTGATATCCTCTCTTCGAGGACCCTCTGGATCTCATAGTTTGCAAGGTCTTTTGACTCCTTTGCCTTCCTGGACGCGTTCTTTGCAAGACTTTTGGATTCTATGGCATAGCGATAGGCCTCGTACGGGCCGTACTCTGCAGAATATGGGTTTGACTTTATCTCTGCAAGGTCAAGGACGTTTTTTGACTCATCGAGCATGTCACCTGCAGCTGCAAAAAGCATCAAAACCTGGGTTATGTTAGAGCTCTGCCTCATCGCATTTTCTATGCTTTTGTTGGCGTTGCTCAGGTCTGATTCCGCCTCCTCAAGGAATTCCTCCGCTGTTTTTATCTCTGATAGGGTCATTTCATCGTATTTTGCGTATTCGATTCTTACAGGAAGGCCCTCTTTAATAGCAATTAAATTCTCTATATCTATGGGAGAAATGTCATAGACCAGGATCTCTCTCCCACCTTCGAACGTTTTTGTGACGTATGGCGTAACATTTCCGAATTGATAATTTTTTGGCGCTATAAACTTTATCGTCCCCCTGTCAGTAATCCACGGGTATTTGCCGAGCGCAAGACCGCTGATAACACGGACCATGTCCTCCCTAAAAAGCATGTCTGACCTTCTGTATTTGATGACAACTTCCCTTTTCTCCCCTCTCCAGAGAAGGAGATTTATATTGATTACGGTCGAGGGCGAATGTTCCACCGAGTGCTCTACTTTCCCAACGACTTCTATCTCCACGTCTCGGGCATCGCCCCTCGTAAGATAGACATTGTCTCTAAAGATGTTGCCAGAGGCGGCCCCCGCATTCTCGAATACTATCACTTCCTCCACCGCAAAATCGCTTTCTCCAAGCGTGCATGTCACGTTGTGCAGGGATACAAAGAGGCCCCCTTGGGCATGGGCCACAGGTAACGCAGCAAGTATTAGAAAAATTACAAGCAATTTCATGGCATTTCATATAATCCCGGACTTAATATAAATTTCTAATTAGCGTAAATTTTTATACTATAAATCTGAAAGTCCAAGCGTTAAAAGGCCCGGCGTAGCTTAATTTGGTAGAGCGATGGACTGTAGATCCATTGGTTGCTGGTTCAAATCCGGCCGCCGGGACTCAGCGCTTTACTGACCTCCCTTATATAACTCTCAACCATCTCTTTTTTCCTGTCCTCGAACCTCTCGAGCTTTTCCTTTGCAGCTTCTGATATCTCTGGCCTCCTGTACCCAAAAACAAACTTCGGGTCCCTCTCCTTCTCAAGCGCCTTTTTGCCTGTCAGAATGTCCATATCCGTGAACGTGCCCAGGAGCTTTCTGTTTGTGAATTTTACCTCTTCCTCGACCTTTTTTCCGT
>JAZGIK010000123.1:0-3481 GCA_036482035.1 Hydrothermarchaeaceae archaeon (SeqCode)
CTCCTTTGCTATCTTTTCGAAGGCGTTTGCCAGCTCAAGCTCGCTTGCGATTATCTTTGCGTCGTCTGCCTTGACGGCATAATCTCTTATGAACCTCTCCTCCTTTAAGTGCGGGGCCTCCTGCATAATGCCCCTTATAGCGCTCATTTTTTCATCGAAAACTAAAAGTGGCGGGATGTCCGGGTCTGGAATGTACCTGTAGTCGTCTGCCTCCTCTTTTGCCCTCATTGTCTTCGTAATCATCTGCGCCTCCAGAAATGCGCGGGTTTCTCGCTTCACGGTCCTGCCGCGCCTCATGAGATTCTTCTGCCTCGTAATCTCGAAGTTTAGCGCCTTGTATGCGCCTTTTACCGAGTTGATGTTCTTTATCTCGACACGCCCCCCGCCCTCAAGTGAGATGTTGGTGTCCATGCGCATGGTGCCGCCTTCGGTACGGACCTTCCCTGTGTACCTGAGCACCTTCACAAGCTCTCTCATGAAATTCCTGCCCTCTTTAGGGCTGTAGATCTCTGGGGCCGTGACAATTTCCACGAGAGGCACCCCGGAGCGGTTGTAGTCCACCTTTCCACTGACGGGGTCGTATTTCCCGGGGTCCTCCTCTAGATGCACCTCCCAGATGCCCACCCCCAAGAGATTCCCGTTTTTGCCTAGGGGGAGCGAAGTGCGCTGATACCCCGACGGCAGGTCCGGGTAGTCGTAGTGCTTTCTTTGGACATATACCGGGTCTTTAATAATCTCGCAGTTTAGCATCATCGCTATTTCTATGACCGTGTCTATAGCATTCTGGTTCACAGGGAACGGCTTTGATCCCGGCATGCCGGTGCACACCTCGCAGATGTTGGTGTTCGGTGGTACGTCTCTATAATTGGTGGGGCAGTCGCAGTAGAGCTTTGTGGGTGTGTTTATCTGCTCGTGGATTTCGAAGCCGATGACCGTCTTCATTTCCCGCCTCCCTCAAACGCATGCATGACGTTCAAAATCTTCTGCTCTTCAAGCGGCTTTCCCTGGATTTGCAGGCCGGCCGGGATGCCTTTTACCTCGCCGGCCATTATGACACCTGCAGGTATTCCCGCAAGGTTTGCGGGCACCGTCAATACGTCGTACGCATACATGACCAGTGGATCAGTTATCTCCTCTCCCAGTTTGTGAGGCAGCTTTGGTACGGTGGGGCCAGCGATTACGTCCACGTCCTTTAGCGCCTCCAGTACCTCGGCCTTTATCAGGGACCTGAACTGCAGGGCCTTCTTGTAGTATTTGCCGGTGAACTCCTTCTGGCTTATGTATTTGCCGAGTAAAATCCTTCGCAGCACCTCTCGGCCGCACACGTCCTCGATTTTCTTGCCATACCGCCTTCCGTCAAACTTTCTAGTAGCAGAAAAAAACTCGACAAAAACAGTGAGATAATAGGTTGGCAGCCCTTTGTCAAGGTTCGGGAGGCTGACATCAACAATTTCTGCACCTTTTTTTTCTATTTTTTTAATCGATTTGTTAATCTCCGCCATAATCTTCTTGTCAGTTACCTTCTCGAATTCCTCTACCACACCGATTTTATAGTCTGAGATGTCTGGGTCGAGATTTTTCGCATAGCCGTTTTTTGCTTTTAGCGTGGTGCCCTCCTTCTTGCTGAAACCGGAAATCACCTCAAGCATCAGCGCTGTGCCATAAACGTCGCGTGATACCGGGCCTATCTGGTCAAGGCTCATCGCAAGGTCAATGAGGCCGTATCTGGGGACGAGCCCGTAGGTGGGTTTGAATCCCACGACACCGCAGTGTGACGCAGGATTCCTTATCGAGCCGCCTGTGTCAGAGCCGAGCGCAATGTCGCAGAGACTTGCAGCGACAGATGTAGCCGAGCCAGAGGATGAGCCTCCCGGGATCCTGCCCCTCGCAGCAGGATTTTCTGTCGGGCCAAAGTAGGACGTCTCGCCGGAGCTGCCGCAGGCAAACTCGTCCATGTTCGTCATTCCTATTATGACCCCTCCCTCTCTTTTTATCCGCTCTATAACCGTTGCGTCGTATCCAGAAACGTAGCCTTCCAGGGTTTTCGAGGCGCATGTGGCGTGAAGGCCGTGGACATTTATGTTGGATTTGATTGCAATTGCAAGACCTGCAAGCTTTCCTGCCTTTTTTCCTTTTTTATCTACTTTTTTAGCATCTTCCAGCGCCTTTTTGTTTAGTTCGATAAATGAGTTCGTGCTGTCCTTTTCAATCTGCTCCAGATATCTGGAGACGTTCTCGAAGGCACCGTCCATCTACTCGACCCACCTGCCTATTTCCATTATGAAGTTTCCGTCCTCGTCAATCCCGGGCGCGTTCTTTTTTGCCTGGGCCGCAAACTTCTTGTCCAGCGCCGGTTTTTTGCTCTTGCGCGTGACGTTTATCTCGTCGACCACGTAGTAGGTCTCGGCAAGGTCGATATCGCCCAGCGCCTTGGACAGCTCCTTCAATACCTTCTCGGCCTCCTTTTGAATCTCTGTTTTGGCCATGATACTCCATTAGTATTAGCATATTTATAAATATTCAACGGCTACACTCCAGCCCTCCATCCAAAGCTCTCCGGCTCCAATTTACTTTTATCTCGTTAAAGAGGTTTTTAAGGAGAGTATAAAGGTATGGACATGGTAAGGTGTGAGAACTGTGTGCTTCTGGAAATTGTTGGAAACCAGGACGATGAGTTCTGGAACCGCTGCACCCTGTCGAACGGTGCAAATCTCGATATCTTGGAGGAGCGGGAATGTATGGACTTCCAACCGGGGCCGTAAATGCGTATAATTGTCTTTCAAAGGGGAGATGAGGGAAAGCGCATTATTGAAGGCATAAGGAAGCACAGCGATATAGATGTTGCCGCTTTCACTGTTGACAAAGACCTGCCGCAGATCGTCGACAATCCGCAGGATTTTTTAGACCACGATTTTGATGCAGACCTGATATTCGACCACCTTCATCACAGAAATTTAAGCGAATATTTGGTCAAGATTGCGAAAAAAAAGAGTATTCCAATCATTGTGCCAGGAGCAAATATAAAAGGCGCTATAAACCCCAGAATCTGCTGCTCTCTGGCTTTGCGCGATAAAATTCCGGGGTTCGAAAAGTTCGGCTATCCCGAATTCGAGGTAAAGGTGGAGGAAGGTACCATAAAGGATATAAAAGTCATAAGCGGGGCCCCTTGCGGTGCCACCTGGACTGCAGCAGAAAAGGTAAAGGGTATGAAAGTCGAAGACGCGATACCGAGGATTGGACTCGAGGTGCAGTACCTCTGCAAGGCGCCTGCTGGATATGACGTCGCAAAGTCGAAAAAGGCGCCGCTGCATCTCGCAGGAAATGTGCACAAAAAAGCGCTTGAAAAGGTTATTTGAACGTTAGCTTATCGCCTAGCTTTATGTCGTTCTCTTCAATCGTTCCTTCGTTGACTTCCAGTACCCCCCTGCAGTCCCCTTTTGGACGGTACATTCTCCAGGGCGCAAGGGTCTTCAAATCAACC
>JAZGIK010000124.1:0-8253 GCA_036482035.1 Hydrothermarchaeaceae archaeon (SeqCode)
GGCCCTCAACAAGGTGCTCGTGGACGGTGCGGGCTTTATAGATATCACGGGCGAGGTTAAAATCATCACTGCGTACACAGGTATAATGCTGGTAATCTCGCTTTTGACCTTTGAATATGCACTGGAAGAATGAAAATGGAATTTAAAAGGATACATGCATTAGCACTGCTGGGTGCCGTATATATCGCAGTGATTTACGGCATGTACAACGCGCTTCTGGTCTTCGGGCCAATTCAGTCGATATCAAAGCCGATGGAAGAGCTTTATAGAAACGTGTTCTTCCATGTGCCTATCAACGCGGTGACATATACTGCCTTCACTATAACCCTAATTGGCAGTATTGCGTATCTCAAGAGCCGCGACCTTAAATGGGACACCCTCGCCGCAAGTGCAGCAAAACTCGGCATGATATTCGGGACATTGACGCTGATTACCGGGATGGTGTGGGCAAAACCTGCGTGGGAGACATACTGGAACTGGGACCCCCGTGAAACCACCATGTTACTCCTGTGGTTTGTGTTCGCAGCGTATTTCACGCTTCGCTCGGCCATCGAGGACGAAGAGGCAAGGGCAAGACTTTCCTCTGTAATGGGGATATTCGGATATGTGGGCATTCCGCTAACATATATATCCACGACAAGATGGTTTTCCCTCCATCCACGTCTGGAGGAGTTCAGTCTGGCTCCCGAGATGACTCCAGTATTGATGCTGATGATCTTCAGCGTTCTGTGCCTGTTTTTCTATCTTCTGTGGCTTGATGTGAAAGTTGAAAAATTGATAATTAAAAAGCAAGGAGGCATGTAATGGACACATATACGAGCATTTTCATTGTGTCGACGGTGCTGTGGACCGTGCTAATCGCGTACTTAATACGCATCGATTCGAAAATTAGACGCCTTTAAACTGGTGGTTTTGATGAACAGGAAAACCGCAAAAAAAATTAAGCTTATTTCAGGTATTGGCGTAATCCTTATCCTAATCGTAATAGGGTTTAGTGCACTTGAGGGGTTTGCGAGCCCCTATAAAACAGTGACAGATGTGGTAAACAACCCCCGGGAATACACAGGCAGACAGGTTCAGGTGGAGGGATACGTTGTCATAGAAAGTATAAACTGGGTGCCTCCTGTTCTGAAATTTACTCTAACAGATGGAGAGAACCAGCTGAATGTGAAGTATGAGGGCGTCCTGCCCGGCTCATTCCCTGTTGGTAGTATAAGCAGTGAATCGAAGATAGACGTGGTAGTTATAGGCTCCATGGCATATACAGGGGAATTCGCTGCAGGTCAGATACTTGTCAAATGTCCGTCGAAATATGAGCAGAAGTTGAACGAAACTTCACTGGATTAACTTGTACTCCTTTTCGCCTATGCCAAATTTTTCTGCAGTATCGATCTGTATACTCCAGTTGGTAGCAGGATTTATTGAAGAAAGTTTGTCAGCTCCCCCTTCAAAGGCGCTTCCATCGATGCCCGGGGCCCCGTTTATAAGGTCTATCGATGCCATGTCTATTGCAACGGGATCCTTTGAGGCTAGGACGCCAATATCTGGAACTATTGGGATATCTGAGTGTGGGTGACAGTCACAGTGAGGGATGACATCCACTAACAGATTTATGTAGCCGATGTTTTCTCCGAGCACGTCGACAACCGCCTTCGCGTTTTCTGCAATCCTCTCGGCGAGAGTTGCCAGATCTAGTCCCTCGACTTTAACTGCCCCTCTGTCGCATACGTCCAGACAGGCATTGCAAAGGAGACATGCAGTCTCGTTTATGGTAGGAGGAGTTACCGCACCCGCAGGGCATATCTCAACGCATTCGTTGCACTCGTCGCAGAGTTCCTCATTGATCTTTGGCGTGCCATCAAAATGTATCCTGAATTTCCCTGTCTTCGTAACGCAGCCGACTCCAAGATTCTTTATCGCCCCTCCAAAGCCCGCTTGAATATGGCCCGTAACATGGGATAAAAAGATAAGCGAATCGAGGTCCGCAATGCCTTTTGCAACAGGAATGTCTCCACCGTTGCCGTCAAGACCGTCGTCTCCGTCTGCAATCAGGATGGGAGCTCCGAGCGTTTCCTCGCAAAACCCGTTTTTTCTTGCGGCCAGAAGATGCTTTTCTGCCGACGTCCTGCCGGGCCGCCACCCAAGTCCTGTAGTCTCAACAACAACCGGTCTGGCTCCAAGGCCTTTTATTATGTCGACTGCTCTGGATACGTATGCCGGCCTTATATAGTGCACATCCCCCGGTTCGCCGAAATGTACCTTTATGCCAACCGAGCTGCCTTCTGCAATGGTCTTATCGAAGGCTGCCGAAAAGAATAACTGCTCCATCTTCTCGAGCAGGCTTTCCTTTGGTACCCACCACTGTCTGAAATCTTTCACCCGCGAACTTGCAAAATATACCTCCATGTCCGTGACCCCATATCTAAAAGAATTTCTTGAACTCCGATGCAAGGAACTCTGGTAAAGTCTCCACTATCCTTTCCTTGTGAAGGGTCTCCATGAACCCTCCATCTGTCGTGTAGTATTTCTGTATATTGGGCCTTGTTATAATTTTTGCGTTTAGGCAGAAATCGTCCATGTTCTTCAGTCCCGAGTACATTGTAAAATTGAAACTTTTTTTGCCCATGCTCGAATAACCCTTGAGGATGCGCCTTATCCCTTTTGAGACATCTGATACATCCTTCCGGGTCAAATCCAAAATGGATGACCCTCCCTCAAATACCATAGAAATCTCATTGTTTCCCAGTGGGGCAAAGCTTGAAATCCATGCAACCCGCCCTGTTCTGCCGACGAATCGCTCGCCAAGCCTCTCTTCTTCTTTGACCAGACGGAGCCAGTAATTTTCACTGTTCTCTTTATGATATTCTTTGCTGGCCTTCAGGAATGTGTCAGTCATATAAGTGGGTACCTCGTCTCCGATAAGCTGGACGTGGGGATGGACGATGCTTGCTCCGGAAGGAGGCAGGTGGTTCCAGCTCAAAGAAAAGTATTTTGCGCCGAGGGTATCAATGCGCTTGAAGTAATCGATGCTCGCGCTTATCGTGTCCTCAATTTGCACTTCTGTAAAATCCGCGATGTCCTGGTAGTGTTTTTCTGTTATTGTCGCCATGCCATGGTATTTGGCGAATGGAAAAAGATTCGGGAATACCGTGGCCTCTCCCAATTTAATGCGGCCCTTTTTTGATATCTCAGGCGGAAATTTCGGCGTGGCCCTATCGATATTTTCCGGGCAGAAACTGCAGTTCTTTATTGATAGCTCTATCAGGTCATCGATGGGTTCCTCTCGGTGGCACTGCTTGGCCCTCATCACCCTGTTTGCATTGACCCTGCACCACATATCTGTCAGCATATCCCTTCTGTACTCGATGGTCTGGACATCTTCTTTGAAGTCATTGAGCGGGTTTAAAAACTTGGCATCTACTTTACTTTTTTTGAACAGTGCTTCGCCTCCTACTTCTCGACAAGGTGTTTAACAACTCTACCCTATATAACAATTCCGAAACAGTTGGCCCTCGCGAAAGGTTTTAAGAAGGGCGATAAAGTACAATGGGAGCTCGATAAAAAAGCCGATCTTGTGCTCCGGAAGCTTTAAATATATAATGGTTTCATCAATTGAAGTCTATGGACGCGTCCATCTTACTTGGTGTTTGTGTACTTTTGGCCAATATAGCGGCCATTGTTTACTTACTGAAAACTCCAGATTTTAATTTTTAGTAGCTCGATAAAACACATCTCTATTCGATTACACCATCAATAAACCCCCATGTCGCTCCGACCAAACTTCCCAAGGATATTACTTCAACAAACCTAGTTCCCCGCCCAATCGCCGATGCCCAGCCAAGGAGCAACATATACAAACCCCCGGCAATCCCTAGTCCCAGGGCAGTCGCTTTTACATTTTGTTATTTCTCGGCAAAGTACACGTTGTCTTTATCGTAGCCGAGTTCTAAAAACCTTCCCGTGCTCAAAATACTGTGGCTTTCGTATATGGGGGCAACCCTCTTTTTAGGACCAATTACAGAGCCTTTTTCGATTGTGACGCCCTCGCCTATTACAGGAGTGAGGTCATGGCTCCCCTCACGGACCTCCACATCCAAGTCCCTATTGATTATGCTTTTATCTCCTATAGTGGAATACCTTCCGACTATGCAGTTGTTTAACTTTACGTTTCTACCGATGTTCGTAAAATCCATGACCGCGGACCCTTTTATTCTTGCACCTTCTCCGATTGTGCAGTAATCGCCAATGTATGAGGAGTTTATCTTGGCGCCCTCTCCTATTATGCAGTGCCCTCCAATGTGTACATGATCTCCTATCTCTGGAGGCTTCTGGAGTTTTTCTATGTTTCTAAGGGTAGACTGATGAATCCATCTGTGGGCATCCTTCTGGATTATGCCAAATATCGCCTCCTTCATGGTTGTCTGCCTGCCTGAAAAACTGATTCTGCTGAGCTTTCCGTATAATATATCCTGCGTCGTTTTTAAAAGCGCCTCCGGATTTCCCACGTCTGCCCAGTACCCCTCGCAAATACGCCCATAAACGGGGTGGTTATTTGCACACAGGTATGGAAGAACGTCTCTCCCTGTATCCATTGATTTACCGATCATACCCTCCAAGACTTCCCGCATCTTCGGAGAGAATACGTAGATGCCCGTGTTTATTAGCCTTGTCGGGGCTTCCCCCTCCTTTGGTTTTTCAACGAATCTTTGAATCCTGCCGTCAGATGCCAGGTCAGCAACCCCAAACGGCGAGATGTCTTCGGTTTCTTCCAGCTCCTTTAAGCCCACTGTTACGAATGCATTTTTTGACCTGTGAAAGCGGATTAAATCCCTCAAGTCCATATCCAATATGTGGTCTCCTCCCACCACTAGGACGTCCTTTTTCATATCGTAGAAATTCATGCAGAATCTTATTGCATCTGCATTTCCTTTGTCCTCATATTTGGGTTTATACCTGAATTTTGCACGCGGGTTTATGTTCATCGTTTTCGAAAATCCATCGCCTTCTTTAAAGAACTCCTTTATGAAAAGAGTATTCCTTACACCCTTGCCTGCAAGTATGAACTCCCTGAAACCCTGACTGGCTACGGCCTCGAACGTCCTGCTCAGGATTGCCCTCCCGCACATACTGACCAGCGGCTTCGGATGCTGAAGGGTGAGCGGATACAGCCTTGTGCCCTCTCCTCCTACCACTGCTATTACAATCGGAAGTTCCCGCATTGTGCCCTACCAGTATAAAGTTGGTGGTCAACTCTATATATACTTTAGGAATTATCATTTCTGAGTAAAATTTTATATCGGTAACATGTGATGTGTGATATCATGGCCGGGGTTAAAACAAGCACTGTTATCGTCTTGAGCATTGTGATAGCGCTCGCAAGCAGCATATTGACCGGTACGATAATGCTCTATGGTTTTGAGCGAGCGCCTGTGCATACGTCCGCGCCCTCCGAGATTGTAATAATAAATGAGACAGGGAGTCAGGAGAAGATTGTCAGCGCCATATTTAATCAGGTGAAAGACTCGGTAGTCCACATAACTTCAAGAACCCGCGAGAGGGATTTTTTCATGCGCCTGATACCCGTCGAAGGCGTGGGTACAGGGGTGATAATCTCTTCTGAAGGGTATATACTGACGAACAATCACGTGGTGGGAGATTCTGAATACCTAGAGGTAGCTTTGTCCACAGGTGAGGAAGTAGATGCAGATATTGTGGGAGTGGACCCCAACACAGATCTAGCGATAATAAAGATAGACCCTCCTCGGATGCTGACCGCTGCAAAGCTCGGCGATTCCAGCAAGACTGAACCTGGGCAGATGGCCATAGCAATAGGAAATCCATACAGGCTTGATAACACGGTCACGGTCGGAGTTATAAGCGCTGTGAACAGGACCCTCACGGTAGAAGGAAACTACCGGATTAAGGGAGTTATCCAGACGGACGCAGCAATAAACCCCGGAAACAGTGGGGGGCCGCTTCTAAATTCTAAAGGCGAGGTCATTGGTATCAACACTGCAATAGTAACAACCACTGAAGGTTTTCAGGGTATTGGATTCGCGATACCGATTAACATTGCAAAGGAAGTGTCGAGCGAGCTCATAGAGAAAGGGAAGGTCGTAAGGCCATGGCTTGGGATTACAGGAATGGATTTGACGGAAGATATTGCAGAGTCATTAAATCTTACTGTCACAAAGGGTGTAATACTTGTCGATGTGGAGGAAGGCGGTCCCGCGGATAATGCAGGCCTAAAGGAATCCAAATCATACCTCGAGGGGTCAGATTTTATACTCGGCGACATCATAATCGAGATTGGTGGAGAACCGGCCGATACGATAGACGACCTGATTGAGATAAAGTTGGAATACGAAGTTGGCGAAACTGTGGAAGTCAAGTACGTACGGGACAACGAAGTCTGGACCACACAGGTTACTCTAGGGGAAACTCCAAGACCTTGACCAAAAAGTCGTGTGTTCTCGTGCCCTTTCCATGGAGCAAAAACTCTTTGACGTCTTCTGGAATGTCAATATCGAGTGATATGGAAAATGAGTCGTATACGTACATTTCAACGCCTCTTCTGCGGGCCTCCTTTTCGTGGTCATAAAAACTGGTCGGGGTGAATCTGCAGTCTATTATGGAAGAGGGGCGGCGGTACAGTATGCCGGTGCCGCCTCTGCTCGACGGCGATATTATCAGAGGATGCGTCTCACCAAGCTCGATTATCTCCCTGACGTGCGTACGGGTTAAAAGCGGCGTGTCAGCGGGAACGAAGAGCGTTGCCTCTGCGCCCTTCTCCATCGCGTATTGGGTTGCTTTTTCTACTGCCGCGTTTAGCCCTTCTTTTTTTTCTTCGTGAATAAAATGAAAATCATAATCAAGAATGCCTCGAATGTCTGTAGGGCTTACTACAACTGTTTCGATGCCCTCAAGTGAGTCTAGAACGTCCTGCAGCATGTTGAGCACGAGCCCTTCTCTCTCCTCGGCCGAAAGTATGCTGGAAAGCCGGGTCTTGGCCTCGTCGAGTTTGTTCACGGGGATCAACGCATAAACAGAAGCTGTCATAACGTCCTGTTTTTTCCTTGCATTAATAAAATTAGCGCAAGCCTTATATGGGCGGTAAAGACGGAATCTTTCTGGAGGAATCTGCATCATATTTAAAGGTAATGGGATAGAGCTGGAGATTGAGGGTGTAAAAATAAACCTCGACCCAAGAAAGAAGGCCGGTTTATCTTTCGTGTCCCATGCGCACTCTGACCACGTGCCATCCTCTATGGCCGGGAAAGTCCTGCTTTCCAGTCCCACGGATTCTTTGATTTCAAAAAGCGCGACCGAGCCGTACGAATTCGGAGAAGATATTCAAATCGGGCCTCTAAAGCTCAGTATCCTGGAATCCGGACATATACTCGGTGCAGGGCAGCTCCTAATAGAAAACGGTGTGAGAGTTGTCTACACGGGGGACCTGAATTTAAAGGGCGGTGCCACTTCAGGCAGAGCGGTCGTGCCAAAGTGCGACGTGCTGATAATCGAGGCGACTTATGGTCATCCTCGCTATAATTTTCCCGAAAGGGAAGAAGTCGTAGGAGAAATAAAAGACTGGACCAGCGACTGCCTTAAAAAGGACTTAACTCCCGTCCTTCTGGGATATTCGCTCGGCAAGGCCCAGGAGCTTACAAAATATCTAAGCAAGGATTTCAGCGTGGCTGTCCACGAATCCGTCTATCATTATAACAAAAAGTACGAGGAACTCGGGGTGAATCTCGGGGAGTACACTCTGTTCGATGGCCGGTGCGATGAAGTTGCAATAATTCCTCCGGCTGCAAGGAAATTCACAAGCGGGGAGGGCTTTCGCTTTGCGTTCACAAGCGGATGGGCCCTGCACAATGGCGCTGCACGAAGATACAGCGCAAACATAGGGTTCCCTCTGACAGACCACTGCGGCTTTGACGACCTCGTGGAATATGTCGAGCGCGCAGACCCGCAAATAACATACACGACGCACGGATTTGCAGAGGACTTCAGCGAAGAGTTGAGGGAGAGGGGCTTTTATTCGGAACCTATAAGTTCAAAATGCGCCTGATCGTAACTTCCCAGACAGACATTGCCGGCTCGAACATCTACAAAAGGCTGGTAGAGGGATTCGGCTTTGAAGAAGGTGGAGAGTTTGAGGGAAAGCCTGTCTACAAGAAAGGCGATGTCTGGCTCATCTCAACCGAAAAAAGACAGACGCTGGCGAACCACCTTGACGAGTTTTTCGAT
>JAZGIK010000125.1:0-2686 GCA_036482035.1 Hydrothermarchaeaceae archaeon (SeqCode)
GACTTTCGAAAGTTCATCAACAAACGAGCTTACGGCGGGGTTGTCCACTTCCATCGCAACAAAACACCTCATACATAAAGAATGCTGACAGAAAATATATAAATTGCGCTCTCCTCAAAAGAACATAAAATGAAAGCCCTCATAATAACCGCGGACGATTTTGAGGATTCTGAGCTTCTCTATCCTTACGATCGCCTGAAAGAGGAAGGTGTCGAGGTGTCTCTGGCCTCCTTCGGGGAGGGGCGGATAACTGGAAAACACGGATACTCTAAAAAGGTAGACCTTTTTCTGGGCGATGTAGATCCAGACGAGTACGACATCCTGATACTTCCCGGAGGTAAAGCGCCCGAGAGATTAAGGCTTCACAAAGACACCCTCAGAATCGTAAAGCACTTTTTCGAAAAAAATAAACCTGTCGCCGCTATATGCCACGGCCAACAAATCCTCATATCTGCAGGACTCATCAAAGGTAAAAAGGCCACCAGCTGGGGAGGTATAAGGGACGACCTCATAGCTGCCGGAGCACAGTTCAAAAACGAGGAAGTAGTGGTGGACGGGAATCTGATCACCTCCCGCCAGCCAAAAGACCTCCCGGCCTTTATGAGAGAGACAGTCAAGAAAATACGGAAGTAAAATTCATCTGCACAAAATCCTCTATCGATGAGAGATGTCCCCACTTCTTTGCCACTACTCCTTTGACCTTGAGGCCGTCATCTATCATCATCTGTATTGAGTCAGGGAGTTCGTATTCGCCACGCACTGACTTTTTGACTTTGAGATAGTCTTTTATGATGTCCTTGAATATGTGCAGGGGTCCACAGGCTATCCCGCTTAGTATTTCCTCATCCGAAGGCTTTTCCATAACCCTTAGGATGCGCCCGTCTTTTCCCATCTTCACTGTGCTCGACTCTATCATCTGCCTTCTATCCAGCACCTTAAGACTCAATGCTGCGTCCAAATCTTCTTTGATAAAGGCAGAATAAAGCGCTTTATAGTGGCTTTTCGGATATACGGAATCGCCCGCGGTGACAAGGACATCTCCGTCTATTTTCTCTGCGGCAGCAGCCAGAGCGTGTGCAGTTCCCAGGGGCTTCTTCTGCGTCATATATGAAACAGGAATATCGAATCTCTTGAGGTATTTTTTTATTTCATTCCCCTTAGGGCCAATGACAACAATGAGCTCTTGAATCTCAAGTGTTTTTAGATTCTTTACTATCTCACCTATCACAGGAGATGATGTCCCTGCTGGCAGTAGGGGCTTTGGTATATAATCGGTGAGGGGCCTCAGGCGTTTCCCAGCTCCTGCAGCCAGAATCACTGCCTTCATGGCGCCTCCAGAGAGATGAGGTCCTCCCCTATTACGATTTCTCCAGCGAAATACTGCTTCAAGAGGGCCACAATTTCCTCTTCATGTCCGGGAATTTCGGATGAAAAGTGAGTGAGCACAACTCTCTTCACTGGTGCGTCTTTTAAAAATTCCCCCAGAGCCGTTGGTGTGGTATGTCCCTCTCTATGCTCTGAGAAATCGAGAACAGAGCACTCGTGGATAAGCGTGTCCGTACCGCTCCCAATAAGCGTTTTCACGCCTTCGCAAGGCTCGGTGTCTCCCGAATACACTACAGAAGATTTTGAGTCTATTCGGTAGGCAATGCTGTGAGGGGAGTGACAGGCAGACGCACATGCAACACTGTCATTTCCGATGGCCAGTGTCTCGCCATCTTCGAGCTCTTTTATCTCCAAATCAAATCTTCCTTCAAGGTAGGGATATGCTTCGAAGAGCGCATTTATCCATTTTTTTGTGCCTTCTGGCCCGTACGACTTTATTCCGGTGTTCCCAAGAATCAGCCTGGCCTTTAAAAGCGGCAAAAAATCTATGTCGTGGTCCAGGTGATGGTGTGTGAAAAATACATGGGTTACGTCAGTGGGGCTGTATCCTGCTTTTGTGAGATTTCCCAGGACCCCGCTCCCGCAGTCTACAAGGATTAGATTTTCTCCAGTCTCAATTAGAATGCCGGACTGAACCCTTTTTGGTGAGGGTACAGCAAATCCCGTTCCAAGCAGGACAATTCGCATGAACATATTTTATAACACAACATTTATTACCTTTTGTCAGTCAAGTATGATGTTGGCGATTAAAGATGGTGGAGATTAAAGTATACGAATGGAAGCAGATGGACCTCAAAGACATGACAATAATAAACGGCTTTCCGAGTGCAGGGCTCGTGAGCACAATAACTGCCAATTACCTTATCGGCGCCTTGAATCTGGAACAGTGGGGCGCCGTCGATTCGGACGACTTTCCTCCAGTATCCATGATATATGACAAAAAACCAAAATTTCCTGCAAGGATTTATGCGCAGGAGGAAAGCAAAGTCGCTGTAATCCTTTCAGAATTTACTCCGCTGCCCAATCTCGTAAGGCCGTTAGCTGACATGATGCTCAACTGGGCAAAGGAGCATGAATGCAAGCGCATAGTGTCTCCAGAGGTAATCTACGGGAGGTCAGGAGAGGAGGAACTAAGGGTATCCGGTGTGGGCAGCACCGACAACGCCCGAGAGGAGATGGAAAAATATGGCATCAAGCAATTTTCACAGGGACTGATCTCGGGAGTCTCGGGAATACTGTTAAATGAGGGGCGCATGAAGAACTTCGATGTATTCACCCGGGTAGCGCGGGCCCCTTGCGG
>JAZGIK010000126.1:0-2131 GCA_036482035.1 Hydrothermarchaeaceae archaeon (SeqCode)
GGCCAGCTCGTAAAGTCCCTCGAGCCCATATCGAAACTTGGTGGAAACATCATAAGCATAGTTCACGAAAGGGATGCCATAAAAGGTGGGCGGGTTCCGATTCACGTAAATATCGAGGTAGAGAGTACTGAGAATCTTAAAAAGATTATAAAAGAGCTTGAAAAAAGAGACATTTGGGTATCGAAAGCAGGAGAGGTAAAGAAAAAAGAAAAGATTACTGTGGTGCTGATTGGTCATATCGTTGACACCGACCTGCGGGACACCATAGACAAAATGAACGAGATAAAGGGGGTTATGGTCGCGGACGTGGACCTGGCAATGCCGCACCCTGATAAAGAGTCCTCTGCGAGGATGGACATTGAATTATCAAGCGGGGTAAAGATAAAAACCGCGATGAAAAGGCTCGATATGATAGCAGGGGAAAAGAAGCTTGTAGTTATAAAGTCTCTGGAGGCGGATGCATGAGAGTACAGCTTATTGGTTTCGGTAACATTGGCCAGGGATTTGTCAAGGTCCTCTTGAAGAAGAGAAAGGGGCTTAAACAGAGGCACGGGCTGGACATTAAAGTCGTGTCGATATCTGACATTACCGGAACTGTTGTAGATGAAAAGGGCGTTGACTTGAAAAAGGCTCTCGGCGTCATGTATAAAAGCGGAACATTAATTGATCATCCCGGTGCCAGAAAAATATCAGGCATCGGGGCCATCGAAAAAATAGACGCGGACGTCGTCGTCGAAGCCACTGTATCCAACGTGAAAACCGGAGAACCCGGGCTGTCACACATGTTGCACGCAATGAAAAGGAAAAAGCATGTCGTAACCTCCAATAAAGGGCCGCTGGCACTGAAATTCAGGAAGCTTCAAAAGACTGCCGAAAAAAATGATGTTCAGTTTAGATTCGAGGGAAGTGTCGGCGGCGCGATGCCTATTTTAAATCTTGCAAAACAGTGCCTATCAGCGGATGAAATCCTCACAATTCGCGGAATATTAAACGGGACCACGAATTACATTCTCACCAGGATGCTAAAAGAGGAGAGCTCGTTTGACATCGTGCTTAGAGAGGCACAGGAGCTGGGGATTGCAGAAGCAGACCCCTCATACGATATCGATGGCATCGATACGGCAAGCAAACTCGTGATACTGGCTAACGCTATAATGGGCACCGATGCTACGTACAAAGACGTGAAGGTCCAAGGGATAAGAAATGTCACTCCGGAGGCTGTCAAACTCGCAAAGGATGGCGGCTACGCAATAAAGCTCATTGGAGAGGTCAGCGGCAGCCATCTTGAAGTGTCTCCACGTCTGGTACCTCTAAACCATCCTCTAAACATCGAGGGCGCCTTAAACGTGGCCACATTTGACACGGACATCGCAGGCGAGATTACCATCGTTGGAAAGGGTGCGGGTGCGATAGAGACAAACAGCGCAATTCTTTCTGACCTAATAAGCGTCCAGAAAAAATGAAGTACGTGGTTGTAATCGGAGACGGCATGGCAGATTATCCTTTAGAGGAGCTTGGAGGCAAGACTCCTCTGCAGGTGGCACACAAACCCAATATGGACGAGATAGCGGCGAGGGGGAAAAACGGGCTTTTGGTGACGATACCTGAAGGCATGAGTGCGGGTTCTGATATCGCGAACCTGTCCATAATGGGTTATGACCCGAGAGAATGCTATACTGGCAGGGGGGCGCTCGAGGCTGCAAGCATCGGGGTAAAGATGGGCCCAGACGACACGGCATTCAGGTGCAACCTGATAACAGAGAAAGACGGCTTAATCGCCGATTACTGTGCCGGCCACATTTCCACGCAGGAGGCAGGCGAGCTCATAGAAGAGCTGGACAGCGCCTTCGATGAAGGAAAGTTCTACCCGGGAGTCAGCTACAGGCACCTGTTCACATTGAAGCACGCAAAAAATCTAGAATGCACCCCTCCACACGACGTGCTTGGCGGTAAGATAGAGGAACACATGATAAAACCGGAGGATAATCCGGTCGCAAAAACGCTGAACAAGATGATACTCGATTCAAAGGGCATCCTAGAGGACCACCCGGTAAACAAGAAGCGGATTATGGAAGGGAAAAACCCTGCAAACATGATATGGCTGTGGGGGCAGGGCGAAAGGCCTGATATT
>JAZGIK010000127.1:0-13976 GCA_036482035.1 Hydrothermarchaeaceae archaeon (SeqCode)
AGGACTCCCCTTTCCCTGCTGAAAGACTTACCTCCTTTAGAACCCTCATCGCGCCGTAGTAGCAGGTGATGCTTTGGATGTCTATCATAGTCTCCTCCTTCTTCGCAAAAGGTAAATGAAGAAAGGAGTGCCAAAGAATGCGGTGATTATGCCGACAGGCAGTTCTGCTGGAGATATTACAGTCCTTGCAATGGAATCGGCAAATATCAAAAAAATCGCCCCCAACAAGGCAGAGGCAGGGATCAGTATTCTGTAATCTGGCCCCACTATAAGTCTGACCGTATGCGGGATTATAAGGCCCACGAACCCTATTATCCCGCTCATTGATACCGCGACTCCGGCTATCAAAGATGACAGAGCGAGTAAAATCTTTTTAACCTGCTCGGTTTCTATCCCGAGATGCGAGGCAGATTCCTCACCCAGCTGCATGACATTCAAATCTCTTGCAAACACGTATATCCCCATGATGCCGATGATAATAGGTGCGAAAGAAACTCTCACATGGTCCCAACTCCTTGCCCAGAGACCGCCCATAATCCAGAAGACTATCTGGTGCAGGTTTTCACCTGCAACGTACATGAAAAACGACGTGAGGGCTGAGAAGAATATGGCCACTGCTATCCCTGACAGCAGTAAAGTCTCTATCTGCATCTGTCCGTCCGTCCTTGCTATGCTGTAGACCAGAAAAGCAGAAAAAATTGCTCCAATAAACGCCAGAAGAGGCACGGAAAAAATTCCCGAAACTCCCAGCACGACCGCTATGGTTGCACCAAATGCTGCGCCGGAGGATATCCCTATAACATACGGGTCTGCCATGGGATTTTTGAAAAGCCCCTGCATAGCTGCACCTGCTACTGCCAGAGCCGAGCCAACCAACACCCCCAACAGGACCCGGGGAAGTCGAATTTGGAGGATTATGCTTTCCTCGACATTTGACCAGGAGTGAGAAAATAGGCTGTCCATTAACGGCAATTTACTCAATAGGATTTTTGCCACCGTTGTCGAGGGTATGTTCACGGGCCCCACAGCAGTGGCTATCACTATTGCGAAAAACAGGATAAATGCCAGCGCCAAGACCATTATCCTCCAGCGCCAAAATCTTTCGATATATTCTGGCTTCATTTTTTATCCGAAACTCCGGCCCCCTCAAAGGTGGCCATTTCATTGAGAATCTTTACAGAAGCTTCAGCTAAAGAAATCCCAAGCGCAGCCCCGGTGCCCTCTCCGAGGCGGAGATTCAGGTTTAGGAGGGGACTCAGATTCATATAATCCAGCATTGTTCTATGCCCTGCTTCAACCGATTGATGGGATGCTATGATGTAATCCTTTGCAATTGGTGCTAACCCGGCGGCAATCAGGGCAGCGGCCCCGGATATGAATCCGTCAATTACCACAGGGACTCTATTCTTTGCCCCGGCTAGAATAACTCCTGTCAAACCCGCGATCTCAAATCCTCCAACCTTTGCCAGAATGTCTAAGGGGTCATTTGGGTCCGGCTTATTCACTTGCATTGCCTTTTCAATAATTTTTATTTTGTTTTCGAAGGTTGAATCGTCAATGCCTGTGCCCCTGCCGGTGACCTTTTGGACACTCTCTCCGGTAATCGCGGCAGCTATTGCGCTGCTCGGAGTAGTGTTGCCTATCCCCATGTCCCCCGTCCCGACAATGTCCATTCCCTTTTTTAATTCTTCCTCGAAGATTTCGATTCCTGCCTCTATGGACTTTTCTGCCTCTTCTCGGGTCATGGCGGGCCCCTCTGTCATGTTTTTCGTCCCGTGGGCTGTCTTCCTTGCAATTAACTCCGGATGTGTGTCAATATCTGCCGCAATGCCCATGTCCACGACCGCCACTCTTGCGCCGATGTGCCTGGCAAGGACGTTTATTCCGGCCCCGCCGCCAAGAAAATTCGACACCATCTGGAGCGTCACCTCCTTTGGAAATGCGCTCACGCCCTCACCAACCACGCCGTGGTCGCCGGCCATCGTGATTATCACCTTTTTTTCAATCGTGGGGTGCGGGTCGCCGGTTATTCCTGCTATTTTGACAGACAGGTCCTCCAAAATTCCCAGGCTCCCCTGCGGCTTGGTAAGAGAGTCCTGCCTCTCTCTGGCCATTTTCATGGCATCCCTGTCCAGCGGTTCTATCTGCGATATGATGTCCGCGATTTTCATGGCCGCTCCATCAGTAGATTTCAGGATGAATAAATTTTGCAAACTCTTCCAGGCCTTCCACTATCCTTGGACCGGCTCTACTCACTATGTTTTTGTCTATCTTATATGCTCTGCCATTTTTAACGGCGCTCACCGCCTGAAGCCTTTCTTCTTCTATAATGAAATCATAGGTCGAATGTTGACTTGGACCTGTTGAGGCTATGATAACATCAGGGTCCCTGTCTACAACGGCTTCCAGGCTTATGGTCTTGTATCCTTCCATATCCTGAGCTATATTGGCTCCGCCAGCCATGGTTATGAGATCGGATATGAAAGTTTCAGAGCCGGCGCTCATCAGTGGGTCGTGCCACACGACGTAAAAGACCCCGGGCTTCTCCAAATCCTGTGTTTTTTGACGGACAGCGTCTATCCTTTCCCTCATCCCTGCTTCCAGTTCACGGGCCCCGTCCTCAGTGCCTGTTATTTTTCCCACGAGTCTGATGTCGTCCAGGATTCCCTCCACATTTTTTGGCTGCAGCACAGCTACGGGTATCCCCAGTTCCTCCAGCTTTTCGATATTTTCGTCCCCGGTTTTTTCGCTGACCAGGACCAGGTCCGGATT
Source organism: Hydrothermarchaeaceae archaeon (SeqCode) (assembly GCA_036482035.1). Taxonomy (GTDB): domain Archaea; phylum Hydrothermarchaeota; class Hydrothermarchaeia; order Hydrothermarchaeales; family Hydrothermarchaeaceae; genus JAHJSX01. Next base: position 2,773 of record JAZGIK010000127.1, read on the forward strand.
TAATGCCATAATCCTCTCTACGTCCACCGTGCTGAATCCGCCAATCTTTTCCTTTTCCTTTGCCTCCCCAGGATAATCACAGTATTCGGTGACGCCGACCACTCTGTCTCCCAGACCTAAGGCAAACAGGATTTCTGTATTGCTCGGGGCCGTAGAAACAATCCTTTCGGGATACTTTTCCAGGGTAATATTCCTGCCCAGATCATCCACAGCCAGTAGGGGGGCCTCTTCTGATGCCCTGTCTGCCTGGGTTGTGCAGCCTATTGAGAGTAAAATCAGCGCAACAAGTAAGCGATTGTGCATATTGGAGAGATTCCCTGGCCATGGTTTATATAAAAACCTATTAGACTAACAATTGTTATCCATTTGGATAATAGTATTACAAAAATTTTAAATAGTAATATGATTTGAATAAAAAGTGTGGAAAAGATAGTTAGATTCAGCACCACCATTGCCCCCAAGCTGCTGGAACGATTCGATGAAATCCTGGAAGAGAAAGGATATGCCAACAGGTCTGAAGGGATCCGGGACCTTGTAAGAAACTTTATCGTCGCGAGTGAATGGGAGGGTGAAGAAGGAGAGGCCGTGGGCTCTTTGACCCTGCTCTACGATCACGACGTGAGAGGGGTGTCAGACAAGCTGGTGGAGCTGCAGCACACGCACCATACCAATATCCTCTCGAGCATGCACGTACATCTTGATGAGCATAATTGCCTGGAAGTTCTCATAATCAGAGGAAGGGCCAGAGAGATAAGTAAAATATCAGATGCCCTGATTGCCTCCAGAGGGGTGAAGCACGGGAAATTGGCGATGACTTCTGCTGGAAAAGAACTCGAGTAACGCAAAGTATATATAGTATTACTTTTTTTAGAAAAGTATTATCATGGAATACTACTTGATTGCACTCTCAGCAATAGTCGCCGTATCACACGTGGCTTTGGGTCCAGACCACTATGTCCCCTTTATTGGTTTGGGAAAGGCCCAGCAGTGGTCTGGTAGAAAACTATTTTTTATAATATTTCTTGGAGGCCTATTGCATGTTGGGTCGTCATTTCTTATCGGATCCGTTGGACTGTTGGCTGGATTCACCGTGACCCGACTTGAGAGCGTGGAGGCCTGGAGAGTTTCGGTCGCCCCTCTACTGCTCATCGGTTTCGGTGTTGCCTATGCGGTCTGGGGGCTAAAAAGGTCCAGACACCACTCTCACGCTCATATAAAAACCGGCGATGCCACCGTTTGGATGCTCATGCTGGTTTTCGTCTTCGGGCCCTGTGAACCGCTGATCCCCATCATGTTTCTTGCTGCCGTTTATGGTTTGCCTGAAGTTATACTTGTAACCGTAACATTTGGGATAGTAACGGTGGCTTCGATGCTTACCATTTCTTTCGCTCTGTTTAAGGGAGTATCCTTCCTCCCATCTCACAAACTTGAACACCATTCCCACACGATAGCAGGTGTAGTAATAGCTTTAACGGGTTTAGCCGTGATTGTATTTGGCCTTTGAGCAAACCTTATATAATTCATTACCCAATCGGGTAACATGTTCAAGGCGTTGAGCAGCGAGACCCGAAGAGAAATGCTGAAGTCTCTGATAAGAGAAGAGAAGCATATAACAGGACTGGCGAAAGAGCTGGGCATTTCCGTACCCGTTGCAGCAAAGCATATAAAGATATTGGAGAGTGTCGGACTCGTCGAACGGCGAAAATTTGGCAGGAGCCATATAATGCGGGCGAAAACAGAAAGGATGCACAGCGCTTTGGAGTTTCTTGGAGAGACATTCGATATAAACATTCAAAAAGGGGCAAGCGTTCTGGATGTGCTGAAGGAGATTTCCGGGGTCACCGTGGAGAGCATCGGTGATAAGGAGTATGTCACGTCCGTGGACGGCGAGGAGGGCTACTACATATATGAGGTAAATGGAAAGCCTCCCAACACCTCAATCAATAAATTCACTGTAAAAAACGATACCAAAGTGGAACTGAAAAAACTGGTGCCGGTGAAAAAGAAGGAGATCCGGATAAAAGTCGCCTAATCTTTAACCTTCTCATAGAGCAGCTCTATAGCATCTTCAGGGTTTTTGTAGTACAGGTTTACAACCTCGTGCAGGGTATCCCTGTCTGCTCTGTTTTTGGCCATGGTATCCAAGATTGCCTCTCTTTTGTCCAGTTCGGCGTCTATCTCTTTCACGGTTAAACTCGTGAGCCTGGAAAGCTCCTGAATAATCCTTCCATTTAGGAGATTGACCTCCAAATGTTTCTTCCCGGGGTCGAATTTGAATAGAGTGTTGGTCAAAATGGTGCCTCCTTCCCTGCCCCCTATCTCTGCCACCTCAACTATCCTCCTTACAAGCTTTCCCTCTTCTACCTGCTTGTTCTGGGCGATTATCAAATCAAGAGCCGGAATCATTGCATCTGGAACATTCATCGGGTGAGTCTGTAGCCTTGTTAGGGCCTCCTTTGCAGAATTGGCATGGATTGTGGCCATGCAGCCGTCGTGGCCCGTATTCATGGCGGTGAATAGAGACAGTGCTTCCTTTGACCGCACCTCTCCTACTATGATTCGGTCCGGACGCATCCTTAAAGCATTTTTTAAAAGGTCGTCCATAACCACCTCGTTATCTTTACCCGGGTCCGGCGGCTTGGTCTCCATCGGTATCCAGTGTTTATGCCGTAGATTGATTTCGAGGATGTCCTCTATTGAGATAATCCGATCATCAGCGGGTATGAAGTGTGACAGTGCGTTAATGGTGGTAGTCTTGCCGCTGGCGGTGCCTCCAAGAACCAGCACATTTGCAGGTTTTGTTCCCAGTCCCTCCACGACGAGCCACATAAATGCAGCAAGCGTCGGGGTCATGGTCTGATATCCTATAAGGTCGGAAATGCTGAGGGACTCCTTCTCGAATTTCCTGATTGTTAAAGTGGGGCCTCTCGGAGTAACCTCTGAAAATGTGGCATTTGCCCTGCTTCCATCCGGCAAGCGCCCGTCTAAAAGCGGATTTGATGCGTCTACGGTCCTGCCTGAGTATCTTGCTATCTTTCTTATTATCTCCTTGATTTCTCCTGTTTCCATGGTTACGCCGGACTCTGTCATTCCGGTTCTTTTGTTATATAGGTATACGGGCAGTCCCCCCCCTATTACCATAATCTCCTCCAGATCCTCGTCCATCAAAAAGGGCGTCAGTTTTCCAAGACAGAGCTTTTCGTAAATATAGCAATTGATTGCATCTTCACTGACGTCTACCAGCCCTTTTATCTCATCTTTAGCTCCCAGGATGCTTTCTTTGTCAGATAGGAAAAGGTCTTCATATTTTCCTCCAACTGCTGCTTCAATCTTTTCCATCTCTTCAACATATTTCGAACAGTCCGGCCCGCTCATGTATAATAAATATGGAGCAACAATTATAAAAGGCTTGTGAGATTCTTAGGTATGATAAAGGCGGTTGCAATAGACATAGACGGCACCCTTACCGACGAGAACAGAAGGCTTGACCTCGGGGCGGTGGCAAAAGCCAGGGAGCTGGAAGAGCAGGGATTGCAGGTAATACTGGCAACAGGCAACATCCTGTGCATTACGGAGGCCACATCATTTTTCATTGGCACGACTGGCCCTTTAATCGCAGAAAACGGGGGGATTGTCACCTACCAAAAGACAGAAGAAACCAGCTACTTCGGCGACATAGAAAAGGTGAGGGAGGCGTTCAATGTGCTCGAACAGAAACTGAAGGTAAAAAAAGTAATGATGTCAGAATTGAGAAAGACCGAGATAGCGATTTACAGGGACGTTCCGGTAGAGGAGGTCAGAAAGGTGCTTGCAGAGTTCGATGTCGGCATCGTTGACACGAAATTTGCAATCCATATAAAAGATTCGCGAGTGAACAAAGGAGAGGCGCTTAAAGAGGCTGCCAGAATGTTGGGCATAGATGTGAGTGAGATAGCAGCCATAGGTGACAGCGAAGGTGACAGGGAGATGCTCGAGTATGCAGGGTATTCCATATCAGTCTCAGAGGAAAAATTGAGAGACGTTAGCAACTACATTACGAAGGCCCGTTTCGGAGATGGATGCAGGGAGGGAATAGAGCACCTGTTATCAATGGAAAATCTGTTTATTTAGCATTTTTCTAGAGCATCGCCCCAAACTTTATATACTTCTAAGTAGGTATAATATATTACGATATTGGAGGACATATTAAAATGAAAGGGGAAAACAGGGAGCAGCAGGACCCTATCAAAAGTAGGATTATAAGAGAGAAGGGGTGGTTTGTACCGGCTCTGCACGAAAAGTACCTGAAGGACTCTAGGCGTCTCTAAGAGGACTTGGCCCTATCTTTCTTATAGTGTTCGTAAAATCCCTTACTGTATTGGCAAATCTCTCTCCCTCGGATGCAGATATCCACTTAAGTTTAAGTCTGTCTTTTTCCAGCCCCAGTTCTTCAAGGATTTCGTGCACAAGCTTTACCCTCCTTTGGGCCTTGTAATTTCCTGAAACGTAATGACAGTCCCCCAGGTGGCATCCGCCGACCAGTACCCCGTCTGCTCCTTTAGAGAACGCTTTTAGAATAAAAGTAGGGTCAATCCTCGCTGTGCACATAACTCTGATCACCCTCATGTTTGGTGGATATTGCATCCTGCTCGTACCTGCCATATCGGCTCCCGCATAGGAGCACCAGTTGCAAAGAAAACCCAGGATCTTTGGTTCAAATGTCATTAAATTTCCTCTTCAAAGGCTGCACATATCATTGCCATTATCTGATCATCTTCAAAGTGCCTTATCTGCATTGTTCCAGTAGGACACGCTCCAGCGCACCCGCCACAGCCCTTGCACAGGACCTCGTTTATTACCGCCTTTTTCTCAACAATTTCTATTGCACCGAAGTCGCAGACCCTCTCGCAGATTCTGCAGCCTATGCAGTTGTCGCTGTCAACAGATGCGACTATGGGCTCAACTTCTACCTCGCCTGCTGCCATCAGTATGGCCGCCCTCGATGCTGCTGCACTTCCCTGGACTACGGTGTCAGGAATGTCCTTCGGCCCCTGCACTGTTCCTGCAAGGAATAACCCTCCTGTAAGCGTGTCAACAGGTCGAAGTTTTGGATGTGCCTCCATGAAGAACCCATCCGCAGTCCTGCTAAGTCTCAAAAGTTTCTGTAACTCATCGGCATCTGCCGGAGGTTCCATGCCAACCGACAATACCACAAGGTCGAGTTCCATATCGAGGTTCTTTCCAAGCAGTGTGTCTTCCACCTTGACTATGAGGTTCTTTGTTTTAGGGTCTTCTTCGATTTTTCCGGGTCTCCCCCGTATGAACTTTACTCCATAGTCTTCCTGTGCACTCTGGTAGAACTCTTCGTAGCCTTTGCCAAAGGCACGGATGTCCATGTAAAATATGTATATATCGGCATCTGGATGCTTTTCCTTGTAGAGCCTCGCATTTTTTATCGCGTACATACAGCAGACTCTCGAGCAGTAGGGATTTCCGACAGTCTTGTCCCTTGACCCAACGCACTGTACAAAGCCAATGCTCCTAGGTACTCTGCCGTCTGAAGGTCTCAGAAGCTTTCCGCCAGTAGGTCCAGAGGCATTTATGAGTCTCTCAAATTCGAGGGCGTTGATCACGTTATCGTGCACCCCATACCTGTACTCTTCCTTTCTTCTGGCATCGAATATCTTAAAGCCGATGGCTACTATTATCGTGCCAACGTTGAGCGTCACGGTCTCGGGCTTCTGGTCGAATTCAACGGCATCTGCATCGCAGACATTGTCGCACATACCGCAGCCCACACAGTTCTCGTCGTCTATGGTATATATCAAAGGCACCGCCTGTGGGAATGGGGTGTATATGGCTTTTCTTGTACCCAGCCCGAGGTCGAATTCATTTGGCACTTCAACTGGGCATGGATCAGCACATATTCCGCATCCAGTGCACGTATCCTCCCTTACAAACCTCGGCTTTTTTTCCACTTTTACCTGAAAATTGCCTATATACCCGTCGACCTCCTTTACTTCCGAGTAAGCGAGAAGCTCGATGTTTGGGTGCCTTGAAACGTCCACCATCTTGGGCGTTAAGATGCATGCAGAGCAATCCATGGTTGGAAACGTTTTGTCAAGCTGTGCCATTGCTCCTCCAATGCTCGGAGTCTTCTCTACCAGATAGACTTTAAAACCCTGGTCTGCCAAATCAAGGCTCGCCTGAATACCTGCAACGCCGCCGCCTATCACGAGCGCCTTCTTTATAACGCTGACCTTCGGATTTTCCAGCGGCTCCAAAAGCCTCGCCTTTGCAACCGTCATCCTGACCTGGTCTTTTGCCTTCTGTGTTGCCTTTTCAGGCTCGTTCATATGCACCCACGAGCCATGCTCCCGGATGTTTGCCATATCGAATAGATAGGGGTTAAGCCCTGCTTCCTGGCATGCCGTCCTGAAGGTAGGTTCATGTATTCTGGGTGAACAGGCCGCAACAACTACGCGGTTCAACTTGTGTTCTAGTATATCCTTTTTTATCAAATCCTGCCCGGGGTCAGAACACACGTACCTGTCTTCTTTCGCAACAACAACGCCCTCCAGCTTTTCAGCGTATTTAACTACCTCCTCCACATCAATAACGCCGGCAATATTGACACCGCAGTGGCATATGTACACCCCGATTCTCGGCTCTTCGTCCATAGCCATACCTTCATTATAAATCATTACAAAATATAAACCTTACTACCTCAAAATTTATTGAGATTCTGCCCCAGTCTTCAGTAAAAAAGCCCTTTTGTTTTTGAAGACGCTCACCTCGTCTTTAACCCTCGATGGCACGTCCAAATAAAATTCGAGAGTTTTATAGTCTTTTGTTTCCATGACCTGTATTCTTCCAGGAATTGCCTCCAAAACCACCGCATCGACTGCCTCACCTTCCAGCTTCTCTGAACCCTCAAGCAATTTAAATGCTAAGGAAAGTTTTTTGCGGCTCTCGAGGTCAAAAAGTGACACATTCCCTCCACCGAATCCAAGCACCTGGTAGGTGTTTCCTTTGAATACTATTATATCGTTTTCCCTGAATTCCGGCAGCCTTAATGAGACAGTGACTCTGTAAATGTTTTTGCCGCTTTTGTCTACTCCATGCAGACGTGCAGATTCCTTCTGCGAACCGCCGTATTTCTCTACAAGCGTCTTTGCGCCCTTTCTGGCAACTTGAGTCGAGGCAAAATAAAGGTCCGTTCCCTCCTTTAGTTTGTTTAAGGTGGTTAAGAGTGCTTTTTGATCTTTGCTAAGCGTGCTAAGGATTTCGTCGACGCCTGACGTGACTAAATCTGTATCTCCTCTTAACTGGAGGATTGCCTCATAGTATCCTCCGGCTTTTCTCGAGCAATCTCCGCAAAGCTCGAGCGTTGCCTTGACCTCGACTTCTCCCTCGTCCTCGCATGTTATACCATATGCTTCTCCAGAGGCTTTTACCGTGCATTTTACGCGATATTCCTTATTTGAGGCCTTAACAGGCACCTCTGCTTGAATGTCTATTCTGGTATTCTCCATCTCTACACGGAGAGTCTCTTTCAGGACCTGGAGGCAGGCCTTTTCGAGCACCTCCTCCAAAGTCCCGTCGGCATGGTACCATCTGCCTCTTTTAAAGTATCTGAGGCACCCTTTGCAGACCCTCACCGAAGGTTTTGGAAGCCTCAAAAAAGACTTCTCCTTTATAAAACATCTGCGGCATTTGTTTTCGTATAACTCCGATGTAATCCTGCCGCAGATGTGACAGAACGTTCTTGCCATTACATTCTCACCATCTGGGCGTGGGGAACTCTTTTGACCTTCAAAACGTTCTTTTCGTCTATGAGCCCTGCCTTGACTGCGAGCTTTACGGTTCTCTTTCCCACCATGTTAACAACAGTCGCTTTTTCAATGAGGGAACACAGCTCTGGGCCTTCCAAAAGCTCCCCGCAGTAGAACGATTCCTTTACGTGGAGTACCAGTTCTCCCTCTTCAAATGTCTTGCCTTTTATGTCATCGTCACAGCACGCTACGAGTATATCTTTACCCTCTTTGTAGACCTTTGCGTAGAATTTCATATAAGGGACTATTTTTGGTCTAGACCCTTTTAAATTTGCCTATTTTTGGCTCGTATATCTCCCCCTCCTCCATGAGTTCTGTGATAATCTCCTCCAGTTTTTTATCGTCAAGTCCTGTCTCGTCCATAAGTTGAACGTATTTTACGCCGTCGCCTTCGTCCATTTCTTCTATAATGTCAATAACAATCGATCTTGGATTTTCGCCTGAGGCCTCTTCTTCAGCCAATTCCTTTTGCGCTTCAGTCCCTCCTCCCAGCCTTTTAAGCTTCATGGCGAGTTCGAGTTTTCTGACCAGTTCCCAGTTCGGATCAGCTATTTTCGATATTGACTCTACATTGATGTACTTCTCGTCCTCGTATTCTCTCACCCTGCCGATTACGTCGACGATGTCTCCCTCTCTGGTACTATCGATAAGCTGCACGCCCTCATCGAAAGCCCGCGACGTTATCGTGTCCGTGGCGTCGTCCAGCGTCAGGACCCCGTATTTTCCATCGTCACTTTTAAATTTCGAAACGATGGTTGCAAGAACCCTCACCCTTCCGGCCTCCTCGTTTAAAGGCGTCAAAAGATAGGACTCCCACTCCGACTTTCCCTTTTTAAGCTCTCCGTTTGTTATGTCCTTAATCCTTACCTTTAAAGCAGTGTCTCTAGCAGTCATTTTTAAACGACTTTATATCTCCCGTTGCGATTCGGATCGTAAATCTGCGAGTCCAGTTTTAGCCTCTCTATGGCGTTTTCTACTTCCTTCTCCGAGATGCCTTCTTTTACAGCTCGTTCCATGACTTCCGATTTCATCACAGGCGCATTGAATTCCTTTTCCAGCTCTCTGATTATGTCCAATACGTGCGTCAGCCTGTCCCTTTGCGACTTTGTCACCCCGACCATTATTTTGTCTATGTCGACTACGCCCGTCTCCATATCAAGTCCTGCCTGCTCAAGCGAAACCTTAACGAGCCTTATTGCCCTCTCCGCATCCTCAACAGTGGTCTCATTAGAAAATCTCACCCTAGATGAGGCCCTCGCAAGCCTCAATATCGCCCAGAGCTGTCTTGCGGTAAGCGGTATTGGTACGCCCTCTGCTTCCTTTGCCTTTTCCCGCATATCGACATAGAAATGCTCTATTCTCTCCTGCGCCTCGTCTGTAAGCACCGGGAACACGTGCTGCCTCGCATATGCGATGTACTTTCTCAAAACGTCGGGCATGATCTCCGGCGTTGCCTTTTCAGGCGTGATTAGAGTATCGAGAATGTGCTTCGCGACCTTCTCTGTATCTTCAAGCTCGTCCCTTACAAAGAATATCAGGTCGAACCTTGACAGGAGGGCAGGAGATAGATTAATCTGCTCGGATATTGGCCTGTATCCATCGAATCTCCCGTACTTTGGATTTGCAGCCGCAAGTATGGAGCACCTGGCACTGAAAGTTGCAAGCATTCCTGCCTTTGCAATGCTTACTGTCTGCTGTTCCATGGCCTCGTGCATTGCGCCTCTGTCCTTGACCTCCATCTTGTCAAACTCGTCTATACAGGCTACGCCCTTATCTGCCATCACAAGAGCGCCAGCTTCTAAAGACCATCCGCCGTCCCCGAATTCGTCTTTTATGGCGGCGGCGGTAAGACCTGCAGCGGACGTGCCCTTGCCGCTCGTATATACCCCGCGCGGTGCCAGCGTCTTTGCAACGTACTGCAGGATTTCGCTCTTTCCGGTAGCCGGCTCACCCATGATGATTATGTGGCTGTCCCCTCTAACCTTGCCGCCGTCCGGCAGTTTTATGCCGGGGGAGGAGAAAAGCTGATACATTATCGCCTCTTTAATCTCATTGTATCCATATATGTGAGGTGCGATACTGTCACGGATTTTATTGTAGATGTCAGGGTCCTTTGAAAGCTTCATAATCTCTTTTTCGTCTTCCTTTGTTATCTGCACCTCTTCAAACTCGAGTTCCACCGGCTCGTAGGAGTTTGCATCAACAAACATCTCGAAGACCCTCGACTTCTGGTTCCCCACGGTTTTCATCGCGGCCCTCAAACTTCCAGTCACTCCGACTCTGTCTCCAGGGTTAATCTGTCCTGTCAAATCGTCCTCGACGTAGATGGTCAGCTGTTTCGGATGCTCTCCGCCGCGAAGGTCCTCGAGAGTCTCCTGTACCAGTATTTTCTGTGAATCGATGAATGTGGATTCCTGGACAAGGAGCTTGAAAGGTCCTTTATTTTCGCAGCTATCGCACAAAAAGGGGTCTTTTAATTTATTGCCGTCCTGCTCAACGTGCGTTATGCTGCCGCACCGCTGGCACTCGAACGCGCCAACTGTGAGTTTTGGCCTGACGTCCGTGGCCTTCCTCACTATCCCCTCTACCGCTAGAAACCTTCCGACGTCCTCGCTTCTCAGGTCCCTTATCATAATCTTGTGAGACGGAGGGAGATTCTCAAAACGGACGTTTATTTTGACAGACGGTAGGTCAACAGGCAGGTCAATATTTCTGAGCGCCTTCTCTGCCATTAAGAGTACGAAATCTGGGTTGGTCAAGAGTCCGTCCGCGAGCGAGATGTCGTATTTTTCGAGTTTGTGGAAATCTACCTTGAGGCTCTTTACCTCCGGGTACCCCTCCGCTACCTTGAGAATTTCGCTGTTGTAGTACGTCCTGAAAAATTTCTCGAAATTGGCCTCTGCGTCTTCAATATCTGTGCCCTGCGCCAAAGCTTCCATGTCAACCGAATTCATTGTCTTTTCACTCTATATAACTTGCTTTCTATTGCTCCGCCTTTGCTTCAAAACCGGGTGCATTTACTCTCCAGCTACCGGCCCTGCTCATAATCGCTCGCCAGTAGAAATAATGGGGGGTTGGCATTATCTACCTTGTCCGAGAGCACAGGAAAAGTAACGAGTGTGGTTTCCTGTGGAGTTTAATAAAGAGAAATCCCGTAGGCCTCCTCCACGTTGTCCCTGTGTATCGTTATGAGGTCCTCCTCGGTCAGGAAACCCTCACTCATGAGTTTGAGGCTCACCCTCGGGACGCTTTTTGGGCCCATAACGGCCCCGGGCCTTTCAAGCTCGTCTATATAGTCGCTCTCCATTAAAAATCTGCTGCCCTGCTGTATTGCATTTTTTATGTTGTCCTCGGATGCGATAAGGGACGGAAATATCCCTGCCTCCTCTG
>JAZGIK010000128.1:0-4269 GCA_036482035.1 Hydrothermarchaeaceae archaeon (SeqCode)
TTGTCATCACAGGGGCGTTGCTCCATGACATAGGCAAGATAAAAGAGATCGAGATTACAAGCACCATTGAATATACGCCCATCGGGATGCTCGAGGGCCACGTGGTACTGGGCTACGAAATGGTCAAGAGTAGAGTTAAGGACTTCCCGGAAACCCTGGCAACTAAACTTCTTCATATCATATTGAGCCACCACGGCGAAAAGAGCAACGGGTCCCCCCAGGAGCCGATGTTCCCGGAGGCGGCGGCTGTCTATCTGGCAGATGCCTATCATTCTACTATTGTTCAATTCATTAAGGAGAAAGAGGAGTCCGACACAGACGACTTTAAGATATATTCCCGCATGCTGGACAGGAGGATATTCGTTAAGTAAAATGAAAGTAACAATTGCACAGACGGACATAGCACTCGGAGAGAAGGATAAGAATTTAGATAATGCAAAGAGGATTATCAGGGAAGCGCATCCGGGCGTGATACTGTTTCCTGAGCTTTTCACAACAGGGTTCGATTTGGATAACACAAAAGGGCTTTCTGAGGAAGTGCCAGGAGGAACGACCGATGATCTTTGCAAGGTCTGCGGCGATTCGATAGTCGGCGGGTCTATTGTGGAAAGGGATGAGGGCACATATAATACCTTCTTTCTGCTTGACAGGGGAGGAATTCTTGGCACGTACAGAAAAATACACCTGTTCAGAGAAGAAAAAAACTGTTTTGCACCCGGCGAAGACACGGTGGTAATTGATACAAGATTTGGCAGGATAGGACTTGCAACTTGTTATGACATCAGATTCCCAGAGCTTTTCAGAGAGCTTGTAAAAAAGGGAGCAGAGATTATACTTGTAACGGCAGAATTCCCAATACCGCGAGACGAGCACTGGAAAGTCTTGCTTACAGCGAGAGCAATAGAAAACCAGGTTTTTGTCCTAGCTGCAAATCGGGTCGGGAGAGATAAAAGACAGGAGTATTTTGGCAGATCTATGGTAATCGACCCATGGGGCAAAATATTACTGGAAGGTGGCAGTGAAGAGGAGATTTTATCTTGCGACGTTGATCTCTCTCAAGTATCAAGAACCCGGGAAGATTTTCCGGTTTTGAACGATTCGAAAATATTATAAACTAACTGGGCATACCTCCTATGAGGGCTTCACCATACGAAAGGATGATGTAAATGAAAGTAAGAATACTAATTGGACTTTTGGTCTTCCTCTCTAGTCCTGTGTTTGCACTTGATATAGTCGAGTACAAGGCGGTCGCCCATGTCGTGGACAGCAGGCTTCAGGAGGAAGTAACATTCAAGATATACAACAATCAGGAAGAGCCCCTCGTCAGATTCACATACCCGTTTAGCGGCAGATTGCAAAATATCACAGTTTACGATTCACAGGGAAAACTCGGATATTCTTCAGAATACGCAGGTGAAAAGACATATGTGAGATGTACCATCAGAAGTCCTCTACCAGCAGGCGAATATTACAGCATTACATACAAATTCTATCTCGATGAGCAGATAACCAGCGTCGAAGGCACATATATATTATCCACTTCACATTCGCTTCTTGCAACCGTCAAAAACTTTGATTTCACGATAGCGCTTCCTGAGGGATATGGCATACTGGGCCAGAAAGTAAGCCCGGAGCCTGGAGACATCACGTCTGACGGAAGGCGCGTGATACTGGACTGGGATTTAAACGAGCCCATACCTCCTGCGCTTCGAGAGTTCAAGACTATTGTTCTATATGAGAACCTTTTTGGCGAGAGATATGCATGGTTGAGGGGCAACGAAGATTACATATACGCAGCAATTATACTAGCGATTCTCGTTGCCTCTGCTTATCTTTTCAGGCGGTTTAAAAGGAGACAGACGAACGATAAGATTGAGATACTCAAGGAAGACGAGCGGGCCATCATGAGGCTTATCATCGAAGAGGACGGCATCGATCAGAGGGAGATACAGAGAGAAACCGATTTCTCCAAGACCAAAGTCTCGAAGATACTTTCAGAGCTCGAAAAGAGAGGCGTTATCAGAAAGGAGCAGGTGGGCAGGCGAAACAAGATATTCCTCACAGAAAAGCTCAGAGAACCGTAAACATGTCACTAAGGCGCATTCTCGAGGACTACGAAAAGGGTAAAATCTCTGTCGATGAAGCCGAAAGAGAAGTCAGACTTTTCAATATAGCAAAGATAGGACATATAGGAGTCATTGACACCCACAGAGAAAACAGGACAGGGGTACCGGAGGTCATATTCGGAGAGAGCAAAACCGACAGAGAACTCGCCTCTTTAATAAAAAGATTCGTCGGGGAGCGTGGAAGGTGCATCGTAACCAGACTCACTTCCGGGAGGATGACAAAAATCTCAAAAAATCTTAAAGGATTAAAGGCCGAAAAAAACGAGAAAGCAGGTGCAATGGTGATATACAAAAAGGGACAAAAAGTATCTAAAACCGGCGGGAGAGTTGCAGTACTCTGTGCCGGAACCTCAGACATAGGGAGGGCAGAAGAAGCGGCTCTAATTTCGAGAGAGATGGGCTGCGAGGTTATCACATTTTACGACATCGGTGTCGCTGGTATTCACAGGATGATTCCTGCAATAGAAGGGATTATAAAAAAGGACGTAGACGCAGTGGTCGTTGCAGCTGGCATGGAGGGCGCACTGCCGTCGGTGGTTGCTGGACTAGTCGATGTCCCGGTAATCGGGCTTCCGATTTCGACAGGTTATGGTGAGGGAGGTAAAGGCAGGGCAGCCCTGTATTCTATGCTCCAGAGCTGCTCTCCAGGTCTGGCTACAGTGAACATAGATAATGGGTTTGGCGCGGGAGTAATGGCAGCACTGATTGCCAACAGAGCTGCAAAATTTAGAAATTCAAAATGAGTTCTATTTTTGCATAGACTTTCCTTAAAGGCAGCTTTGTCTTTTTTGCGATTTTCTTCATGTCTTCGTATTCGGGTTTGATGTTTACTACATTGCCTTCATCGTCCTTTGCCACCTTTACCCGCACCTTGCCATTGTACCCAGGGATGTCGATGTCAACCGTTTTTATCTCCCTTTTTAGGGCGCGCCTTTTCTGGACGATGCCTGTCCTGATTCCAAGGGTGCCGGTCTCCTCTATTAAAATCTTTGAGAGTTTTTCTACGTCTTCTCTCTTGCACATGACAGAGATCACATGTCCGGGGCGGCTCTTTTTGGTGACAGTCTGCTGTATCTGGACATCTAGCGCACCCTCTTCGTACAGCCGTTCAAGGGTATAGCCCAGTACCTCGCCAGAGACATCGTCCACATTGGTCTCAAGCACCGACACAGATTCTTCGTGAGGGCGCGATTTCCCTATCATCAGCCGCAGCACATTCGCCATTTCGAGGTCAAAAAACCCGGCTCCGGCTCCGATGGTTTCGACTTCGAAGTTCCGCGGCTCCTCGAATTTTACGAGGTTTGCAAGTAACGCGACACCGGTAGGTGTTGCTAGCTCCCCTTCTTCTTTCGAGAAATAGAATGGAATTTTGAACCTCCTAAGTATTTCTGCAGTGACTGGAGGAGGTATCGAAAGCTCTCCGTGCTCGGTCTTTACCTTGCCTCTACCCACGAGAACTTGCGATGAAAATCCTTTGATGCCAAGAAGGTCGAGGCTTCCAAGAAGCACAGATGTGCCGGCGATGTCCACCGCCGTGTCCACAGAGCCGAGTTCATGGAGATGGACCTTCTCTGCCCCATGGACCACAGCCTCGGCGTCCAGCAGGGTTTTTGCGACTCTGAGCGCAAAGTCTCTCTCTGCTTTATCGGTTAGAACCTTCTTTAAAAGCCCGCAGATATCCTCGTACCTGCCATCTGTTTCGATGTCTACAAAAAGCGCTGAAATCCCTTTCTTTTTGACTCTTTTCTTTTTGACCTCGATTTTGCAGCCTGCTTCCTTTTCTATCAGGGCTACGATTTTCAGGAACTTCTTTTCACCCCCTCCTGCGTCGATGAGCGCTCCTAAGAGCATATTACCGCTGACTCCGGACTGCAGAGGGTCGATATAGAATTTAACTGCCATGATGGTGCCTCTTTTACTATTGAGGAAGTCACGTAGATATAAATATGATTCAAAGTTAAGTAAAAATTTATCATAATTATACATTAAAAGGATGAGAACGCCGTTTGGGAGACACAAAAGAACAATGGATGCACTGCCGCTCTTTTCTACGTTCGCAATAATAGCTTTGGCCGAGCTAGGTGACAAGACGCATTTTGTTATCCGGCTTGGGACTGGCCGGATTTTATTTTATCTTGAAGCT
>JAZGIK010000129.1:0-2400 GCA_036482035.1 Hydrothermarchaeaceae archaeon (SeqCode)
CTGCGTCTGAAGAATCCTACGATCCTTGCTTCCGGCATCAGGGGCTCTACCGGCTCGTCCCTGAAGCGGATATCGAGGGAGGGAGGCCCCAGCGCGGTGGCCACCAAGTCCGTGGGGATGAAAGCGAGGGCCGGGCACAGCAATCCGACTGTCATCGAAATCGAGGGGGGCCTCCTGAACGCTGTGGGCCTGTCGAATCCGGGCATACATGAATTCAAGGCCGAGATAGAAACCGCGAAGGATGGCGGAGTGCCGGTAATCGTGAGCGTATTCGGGTTTGCAGTCGATGAATTTGCAGACGTTGCTGCCAACGCGCAGGAGTACGGAGCAGACGCCATTGAGCTGAATCTCTCGTGCCCGAACGTGGAGAAGGCAGGTGCGACCTACGGGCAGGACCCAAAACTTTCGCGGAGGGTGGTCGAGACCGTAAAGGGCAGTGTCGATATACCGGTAATCGCAAAACTCACTGCAAACACAAACGATATAGTAGAGGTGGCAAGCGCCTGCGCAGACGCTGGATGCGACGGCATAACCGCGATAAATACGCTGGCAGCCATGAAGATAGACATTCGCGCAAAAAGCCCTGTTCTGGGGAATAAAACAGGAGGATTAAGCGGACCGTACATAAAGCCGGTTGCTTTGAGATGCGTTTATGAAATATCAAAAGAGCTGGACGTACCTGTAATAGGGTGCGGCGGAATCACGACCGGTGAAGACGCGATAGAGTTTCTCATGGCCGGCGCAAAAGCTGTCGAGATAGGTACGGGAGTGCACTTGAGAGGGATAGACGTCTTCAAAAAGGTGTGTGGTGAAATCGAGTTATTCATGAAAGAGAATGGCCATAAAGACCTGGGTGAAATCATAGGGGCAGCGCTATGATTGATGGGTTCAAAGAAGTCGAAAAATATGTCAGTCTTTCACCGATGCAAAAAATACTTCTTACAACTGACGGCTCTATCACAAGGATTTTCGAGGCGTTGACCGGGGAGAAGGTGTCAGTCAGCACAGAAGAGCAGCGCGTCATTCCTGCCGATGGGAACATTGCAAAGACATTGCATATCGACCCGGGAGACGATGTCAATTTCAGGGTAGTGTATTTGAAAAATTCTAAAGGTGTGCTCGCCCACGCCACATCATATGCGCCTTTGAAGAGAATCGAAGAGGGCTTCAAGGACAGGATAATGAAGGCGGACATATCGATAGGCAAAATCATGGCAGAGCTGAAAATAGAGGCAAGGAGGGAAATCGTAAGCTGTGCTGTCGTTCATGCTGACAAAAGACTCGCCGATCTGTTCAAAGTGCCTGAGAGTTCCACCTTACTGAAAAGAAATTACAATATAATACACAAAAACGCAGTGCTGTTGAATATAACCGAGATATTCGGTGATTTAGATTGATAGTAAAGACACCTTCCAGGATCCATATGACGTTGATAGACATGAACGCCTCACTGGGCAGGATGGACGGAGGTATGGGGCTTGCCCTCGAAGAGCCGTGTATCAAAATCAGCGCAAAAAAGGCAGATGAAGTCACTGCAGAAGGCCCTCTGAAAGAGAGGGCCGAAGACGCAGCCAGAAAAGTGTTCAAGGCCCTTGGGTTCGGCGGCGGGGTAAAAATAGATGTGCTGAATGCCTACAGCCAGCATGCGGGCCTCGGCTCCGGTACGCAGGTCGGGCTTGCCGCCGGTATGGCTGTCTGCAAATTATACAAAGAAGACGTGTCATTAAAAGAGCTGGCAAAGATTATCGGCAGGGGCGGGACCTCGGGCATCGGGGTGGCCGCTTTTGAGTCAGGTGGTTTTATTCTTGATGGCGGGCATTCACTGGGGGAAAAAGCAGATTTTCTGCCCTCTTCGGCTTCAAAGGCATCGCCGCCGCCAGTACTTGCGAGATACGACTTCCCTGACTGGAAAATTGCCATTGTGATGCCAAAGGTTGAAAAGGTGTTTGCAGACGCAAGGGAGATTGACATATTCCAGAAATTCTGCCCGATACCCATCGGCCAGGTTGAAAGGCTATCGAGGCTCATATTGATGAAGATACTGCCGTCTATCGTGGAGGAAGACATTGAAACATTTGGAAAAGGCATAAATGAAATCCAGAAAATCGGGTTCAAGGGGATAGAAGTCGCTCTCCAGACGCCGGAGGTGGGGGCCCTGATGGGTGTCTGCAGAGAATACTCGTACGGAGCGGGGCTAAGCTCCTTTGGACCGGCTATTTACTGTATCATAAAAGACGAAAAAGGACTGAAAAGCGCCTTAAAGGACAGGGCAGAAATCACAATAACAAAAGCGAACAATAAAGGCGCAACAATAAATTAGTGATTGAAATGGGAAAATTCAAATTTTCAAAAAGGGCATACATGGACAAGATCAAAGACAGGAGAGACTGGGAAGATGGA
>JAZGIK010000130.1:0-4305 GCA_036482035.1 Hydrothermarchaeaceae archaeon (SeqCode)
AGAAAGAAGCACTTAAGGAGGGGTGAAAAGCCCGAGATCGAAAAAAAGAAAGAAGAGCCGGACAAGAGGGAAGAGCCAGAGAAGAGAGAAAAGCCAAAGATTGAAAAGAAGAAAGAAGAGCCGGGGATCGTAGGGAGGTTCCTAAATGTTATAAAGACACTTCCGGAACGCATAAAGGTATTCCGGGAATGGCTGAAACTGCGCCTCATAACAGGGGTGAGGATCATCGGATCGCGGGAATTTTTGGTTGTGGCTGCTGTCTTTTCCGCCTATATAGCCGGGTTCGTTCTCTGGCAGCGGTATTCAAGCATCATTGCGTATATACTCACGGGTATTGCCGTCAGCGCTGTAATTTACAAGATGTACTCCGACCTCAAGAAAGAAAAGGATGCGTTACAGGGAGAGAAGGACACATTAAAGTTACTCGGGGACCGATCCCGTGGTTTGCTGGAAAATGCGCTCGACTGCGTCTTTACGCTTGACCTCCAGGGAAATATCACATCCTTCAACAGGAAGGCAGAGCAAG
This sequence comes from Hydrothermarchaeaceae archaeon (SeqCode), assembly GCA_036482035.1. Lineage (GTDB taxonomy): Archaea > Hydrothermarchaeota > Hydrothermarchaeia > Hydrothermarchaeales > Hydrothermarchaeaceae > JAHJSX01. The sequence goes on from JAZGIK010000130.1 coordinate 527, forward strand.
TGACAGGCTACTCGAAGAAGGATGTTATCGGGAACTCCCTCGGGATGTTTTTGACTCCCGAAGGCATAAAGGACTTCTTTGACAAACTCCACCAGGCGACAAGAAGTGGGGTCGTCCGCGGATACGAGCTGGAGATAAACACGATTTACGGGAAACGGAAATTTGAGATGAACCTCACTGTCATCAAAAAACGCGACAAAATCATAGGCGTGCAGGGGATGGGGAGGGACGTAACAGACCAGAAAAGGCTGGAAAAAGAGCTGAAAATGGCAATGTCCGACCTGGAGCGCTGGTCAAAACGCACGGTCAAGAAGGAAATGACCATCCTCGAAATGAAAAATCAGATAAAGGCCATCAAAAAAGAGCTTGAGACCCATGGAGGGAGAAACAACTGAGAGGTCTGCTCATTACTGCGCCGCTTACTTTGGCAGACTCGCCTTGAACACTGCGCCGCCCTCCGGGTTGTCCTCGACCCAGACTTTTCCGCTGTGTATATCCATTATGCCTCTGGCGATGGCAAGGCCGAGGCCTGTGCCTTGTACGCCTGTTGTCTCCTTCGTCATGAAGCGCTCGAATATATCCTCCTTGTACTTGTCAGGGATTCCAGGTCCGTAGTCCTTTACCACTACTGTGTGGCTCTTATCCTCCTCAAGGGCATCGATGACCACCTTTTTACCGTCAGAGGCATACCTGACGGCATTGGACAATAGATTGGAGAAAACGTTCTCTATCACGGAATTGGCATCTACCGGCATGGACTCTGTAACATTGTTTTCGACTCGCATATCGGCCGCTTTAAAAAGGTGCTCGGTATACTCAACCGCCTTATCAACGGCTTCTTTCAAATCGAGGCTCTTCTTTTCCATCTCCCCTACAGATTTAAGCTTTGACAGAGTGCCCGCGAGCTCAATAATCTCCACCTGTTTTTTGGCACCCCACTCTATTGTCTCCAGAAGCTCTCTCTCAGTACCCTTTGCCTCTTCGAGCCGTAATGCATATTTCCGAAGCTCCCTGTATGCTTCCTCTACCTCTTCATAAAATGTAGCCCTCTCCACACACGGGCCTATCTGTTCCCCAACTCTTGCAAGTCTCTCTGCATCTTTTTGCGTTAGCTCTTTTTTGTTTGCCACCCCCATTATACCGACAAGCCTGTCCCCTGCAATAAGGGGCGCTCCCATGCCATATTTCATTCCGCTGAGTTTTGCAATAGTAGGCGCAAGGGCCTGCAAGGACTTTTCGTCTGTGTGGGCTCTTACCAACGCTTCTACGTCGTCTGTGAATATTGGCTCTTTGCTCTCGGCCAGCCTCTGATAGAAACTTCCCTCATACAGCGGTATATTATAATCAACAGCCTTCTTTCCTGTAAGGGTTCCGAAGTACGACAGAAAGAGAAGTCCTGCAGACAATATGTTTTCAGTGTTTTTCAAATGGTTGGAATCAACAAAATAACTCTGAACTTCCAAATATTTTGGGTCCTTGCTTGGAATGAGAATTGCGCTTGAGTCATAGCCGAAAGTAGAGACCAGCTCGCTGGAGATTTCGCTGAAAATCTTCTCCTTCGACGTACTTACACTGAACATTGAATTCATTTTATGAAGAAGTACAGCTTCCTGCTCCCTTTCTATCATTTTCTCCTCCGCCCGCTTGCGCCCGGTGATGTTTCCTAGTTGCTTTCCAAGAGCGTCTATCAAGCTTCTTTCCTCTTTAAGAAAAGGTCCTTCATCGATTTCGGGCTTTTCCTTCGCGTAGTATACTTCCAAGGTCCCGACTTTCGTTCCAGAAGCTGCAATGTCTGCCGACTGCTTCCACTCGGTCTTTTTGAAGTCGTCTGTCTTGAACTCCTGTCCATCGCACGTGATTATGGCACACGTTATCCCCGGGTAGTATTGCCAGGATTGCGGGATTGAATCTACTGTTTCCTGGAAGATTTTGCTTAAAGGTTTATCAGGTTCTGCGGTAAGTTTGGAAACCCCGTAAAGACAGTTCAGTTCTTTGACCCTCTCGCCAAGTTGGTGTGACCGCTGCTTCAGCTCCTCCTCCGCACGCCTGTTTTGTTTATTAATTGTAGATTGAGCGTATATGCTGAATACGACGATGATACCCCATACTGTTCCCCTAAAATAGATTTTAAATGGCTCCGGGGCAAATATTTGCTGTATGATGCTACCTTTGTTGAATAAAAAAACGTCTACAAGTATATCGATGGTCCAAACGAGTACGGCAACTCCAACTCCCAATAGTAATATTTCCAGTGAGAGTACGTCTTTCATGCCTTTATTTTTCATTTCTCTACCACTTACGCATCTCCAATTTTTCTTATATAAGACTCTAAGGAATTATGTTCTATCTCGCTGCGGAGGCCAACTACGATGAGGGAGGTTGAGGCCTTACATAAGTCCAAGCAAGTTCATGCACTTCAACAGGACATATGGTCCTGGGACACTACAATCCATGAAACCGCGACAAAATCACAGGCGTACATGGGATAGGAAGGGACGTAACAGACCAGAAAAGGCTGGAAAAAGAGCTGATGAAGGCCATCAAAAAAGGAGCTTGAGACCCAGGGAGGGCAAAATAATTGAGAGGTCTGCTCATTACTGCGCCGCCTACTTTGGCAGACTCACCTTGAACACTGCGCCGCCCTCCGGGTTGTCCTCGACCCAGACTTTTCCGTCGTGTATATCCATTATACTTTTGATGATGGCAAGGCCGAGACCCGAACCTTTTACGCCTACTTTCGCCTTCCTCGTGAAGCGCTCGAATATATCCTCCTTGTACTTGTCAGGGACTCCAGGTCCGTAGTCCTTTATCATTACCGTGTGGCTCTCATCCTCCTCAAGGGCATCGATGACCACCTTTTTACCGTCAGCGGCATACCTGGCGGCATTGGACAATAGATTGGAGAAAACGTTCCCTATCACGGAATTGGCATTTACCGGTATGGACTCTGTAACATTGTTTTCGACTCGCATACCGGCCGCTTTAAAAAGGTGCTCGGTATCCTCAACCGCCTTATCAACGGCTTCTTTCAAATCGAGGCTCTCCTTTTCCATCTCCCCTACAGATTTAAGCTTCGACAGAGTGCCCGCGAGCTCAATAATCTCCATCTGTTTTTTGGCACTTTCCTCTATTACCTCCGAGAGTTCCCTTTCAGCACCCTCTGCCTCATCAAGCAGAAGTTCTGCTGCATTCATCATAGCGCCTGCAGGGCCTAAAAGGTCGTGGGTCATGACGTCAATAAAGAGTCTTTTCAAGCGGTTGGCCTCTTCGAGCTCTGTGGCATACCTCCTTAATTCCTCCTCCACCTGCTTGCGCTCGGTGATGTCGCGGATTATAGCCATATCAGCGGGTCTTCCCTCGTATTCAATGACGCTGGCATTTATTTCAACTGGTATTTTCCTGCCATCCTTTGAAAGGATTTCTGCTTCGTATTGGCTTGGAACCTCCTCCCCGGACATCCTCTTCTTATACCTATCTACTACCAATTCTCTATACTCTGGAGAAATAAAATCAATCAACGGCTTTCCGATTACATCCTTCAGCGAGAAAACAGCGATCTCAACCATCTTCGAATTTACAAATCTTAGTAAACCATCCTGAATAATAATAATTCCGTCGTTTCCTTTTTCCACGAGAGTCGAGTACTTCTCCTCCGATTCTTTAAGGGCTTCCTCTGCCTTCTTGCGCTCGATGGCATAGCGTATGGCGCGCGCCAGCAGATTGTTATCCATCTGCCCCTTCACCAGATAATCCTGTGCGCCCTCCCGCACTGCCCTGGT
>JAZGIK010000131.1:0-5006 GCA_036482035.1 Hydrothermarchaeaceae archaeon (SeqCode)
GAAAACCACAGGTATCCTTCCTATGAGGGCATGCTGTCCTTCAGGCAGGCGGTGGCAGAAAGATACAGCAAGGACCGGGGCCTGAAACTGGACCCGGAGAACGAGGTAATAACACTGATAGGCTCGAAAGAGGGGGTCCACAACATACATTTCGCGTTGGTAAATCCTGGGGACGTTGTACTATGCCCTAATCCGGCATATCCCGTATCTACTACTGGTACCATGTTTGCCGGAGGGGTGCCACACCCCATGCCGCTTTTGAAAGAGAATGACTTTCTGCCAGACCTGAGCGCAATACCGGAAGATGTAGCAAAAAGGGCCAATATCCTGTGGATAAACTACCCCAACAATCCGACGGCCGCAGTCGCTGAAAAAGAATTTTACAAGGAAGTAGTGGATTTTGCAAAGGACAACGACATTGTAGTCTGCTCTGACGAGGCCTATTCCTCTATGGGATATGATTTTAGGCCACCGTGCTTTCTCGAAGTAGAAGGCGCTATGGACGTGGGCATCGTTTTCGACTCTCTGTCGAAGACGTATAACATGACCGGGTGGAGGATTGCATATGCAGTAGGCAACAGTGAAATCATTTCTGGCCTCGGCAAAGTAAAGACGAACGTGGATTCCGGTGCATCGCAGATTATCCAGGAGGCAGGCATAGTTGCTCTGACTTCGTCTCAGGATTGTGTGAAAGAAAACGTCGGGATATACAGAGAAAGGAGAGATACACTGGTAGACGGATTAAATGCTATTGGCCTTCCTTGCCAGAAACCGAGGGCTACCTTCTATGTATGGCTTGAGGTGCCCGACGGAGACTCCATGAAATTCGCAAATAAACTTTTAGATGGTGCTGGCGTGGTATGCACACCAGGAATTGGATTTGGAAAATATGGCGAGGGCTTTGTGCGGATTGCACTGACACAGTCCGTTGATAGAGTAAGAGAGGCCGTGGAAAGGATAGAAAAGGTGCTATGATGAGGCCGCATATAAGTGTAAGAGAACATCATCTGATAATCGGAGGCGTTGATGCAGTAGAACTTGCAGAAAAATTTGGCACACCTCTTTATGTGACGGACGAAAACCGCATAAGGGAGCGCTACAGAGAATTTCGCGACGCCTTTTCGGCATTAAATGTCGAAATAAAATATGCATGCAAGGCTAACACATCACTCGCCGTGCTCAATATACTCCAGCAGGAAGGAGCAGGCGCGGATGTGCTCTCAGAGGGTGAGCTTTACATAGCGCTCAAAGCCGGAATTGCGCCTGAAAATATCATTTTCACAGGGAACAACAAGACGGATGCAGAGCTTGAGAAGGCACTTGACGCAGGCGTGATAATCAATCTCGACGCGATCCACGAACTCGAGCGTCTGGATGAGATATGCGAGAGAGAGAAAAAGTCAGCGCGAATTTCGTTTCGAGTAAACCCTTCCGTCTCACCTGAAACCCATCCCCACCTTGCAACAGGGCTCAAAGAGAGCAAGTTCGGCGTGCCGGAAGAGGAGGTATTAAAGGCCTACTCGCTGGCCACGGGCAAAGAGCATTTCAAAATTTCCGGCATCCACATGCACATAGGTTCCCAGATAACAAAAACAAGCCCGTACGAAGAGGCCACGTCAAAGCTTTTTGACATAGTGGGAAAACTCAATGAGATTGGAATCGAGCTAGATTTTGTGGACCTCGGAGGAGGCGTTGGGATAAGATACCAAAAGGAGCAGCCCTACATAACGCCGGCAGACCTTGCAGATGCAATCGTGCCCATAATAAAACGCAAAATAGAGGAATACGGCCTCAAAGAGCCGACGATGTACTTGGAGCCCGGAAGATACATAGTCGGCGACGCCTCCGTACTGCTCACAAGGGTCAGCACAATAAAGATGGGTTACAAAAAGTTCATAGGCACAGATGCAGGGTTCCATATACTCCTGAGGCCCATCCTTTACGGCACATATCATGAGGCAGTCGTGGCAAACAAGATGGATCTGAAGCCGGAAGAGACAGTCGATATAGTGGGCAATGTCTGCGAATCTGGAGACATACTCGCAAAGGACCTGACACTGCCAAAAATCGAAGCCGGTGATGTCATAGCATTTCTCGATACAGGTGCTTATGGGATAATCATGGCCTCGCAATATAACTCAAGGCCTGTTGCAGCAGAGGTTCTTGTATCAAACGGCAAGCATGATTTAATCAGGAAACGGGAGACGTTCGACGACCTGATTGACAAACAGCACGTGCCGGACAGACTAAAAAGGTGAGATGGCAGAATGAAAACTTTAAGAATATCAGGTTTTTATAAATTGAGTCCTGCCGAAAGACTCGAGATTGTGAAGGAGTTCGCTGATCTGACAGATGAAGAGATAGATGCAATAAGGAATACCGGAGGCATTGGCATAGAACAGGCGGACCTGATGATCGAGAACGTAATAGGCACGTTTGATCTCCCACTCGGAATTGCTACAAACTTTCTGATAAACGGGAAGGACTACCTCGTCCCCATGGCAATCGAAGAGCCGTCTGTGGTGGCAGCAGCCAGCAATTCCGCGAAGATGGCGCACGTGGAAGGCGGGTTTGAGACCTCAAGCACCGATCCCATAATGATAGGACAGATACAGCTGGTCGATGTTGAGGACGCCTCAAAAGCCCAGGAGAATATCCAGTCTAAAAAGAAAGAGATAATAGAGCTGGCAAACGAGCAGGACCCCCTGCTTGTAAAATTTGGCGGGGGGGCAAAGGACATAGAAGTTAGAATCATAGACTCGATGAAAGGCCCTATGGCGATCGTGCACCTGCTTGTCGACTGCAGGGACGCAATGGGCGCGAATGCTGTAAACACCATGGCAGAAGCAGTCTCTCCGCTTATCGAGGAAATTACAGGCGGCAAAGCGCTGCTTCGTATCATCTCAAACCTGGCAGTATTCCGGCTTGCGAGGGCAAAAGCAGTATTCTCCAAGGACGCAATAGGAGGGGAAGAAGTCGTAGACGCTGTTATGAATGCATATGCATTTGCCGCTGTCGACCCGTACAGGTGCGCAACACATAACAAAGGCATCATGAATGGCGTAACCGCAGTAGTGTTTGCAACCGGGAACGACACAAGGGCAGTAGAGGCTGGAGCCCATGCGTATGCTGCATTTAAAGGAGAATACAAACCGCTTACACATTACGAAAAAAACAAAGACGGCAACCTTGTGGGCAGTATAGAGATACCGGCGGCTGTTGGGCTCATAGGAGGTGCGACTGCGGTCCACCCCGTAGCAAAGGCAAATGTAAAGATACTGGGCGTGAAGACTGCGTCTGAACTCGGGGAGGTAATGGCAGCGGTCGGTCTTGCCCAGAACTTCGCAGCACTTCGTGCGCTTGCTACCGAGGGCATCCAGCGCGGGCACATGTCACTTCACGCAAGAAACGTAGCAGTAACAGCAGGCGCGACAGGCGAGCTTATAGATAAAGTGGTTGAGAAACTTGTGTCTGAAAAACAGGTTAGGCTTGACAGGGCCGAGGAGATACTCGAGGAGATCAAAAAAGAGGATGGGTAATCACAATTGAAGCCAACTGCCAATAGAAACAAATATACAAAGCTGTATAAAGCTTATATGAGGACATGAATTTCTTCAAATATCACGGCGCAGGAAACGACTTTGTGCTTATCGACAACAGAGAAGGGAAAATTTCAGAGGAGAGAAAGCCCGACCTTGGAAGGCAGCTTTGCAACAGAAGGTTCGGGATTGGGGGAGACGGCCTGATGCTGGTGGAGACTTCAAGTAAGGCAGATTCAAAGATGCGCATCTTCAATCCGGATGGAAGCGAACCGGGGATGTGCGGGAATGGTATAAGGTGCGTTGCAAAATACGTTTACGACAACATTATAAAAAAAGACGAAATTGCAATAGAGACCCTAGCAGGCGTCAAGAATGTGAGATTATACAAAGAAAAGGAAACCACTTACGTGAGAGTAAATATGGGGAGGCCCCTCTTTGAGAGGAAAGATATACCAGCCACTGGTGAAGACAGACTTTTAAGGGAAAAAATTGAAGTCGACGGCAGAGAGTTTGAAATCTATGCTGTCAATACTGGCGTCCCCCACGTTATAATTTTCGTCGAAGATATCAAAAGGACTGATGTCATAAACATCGGCAGGGCAGTAAGAAATCACTCTCTTTTTCCAGAGGGTACGAATGTGAATTTTCTTGAAATTGTGCGTGCCAACCTCTTTAAAATCAGGACTTACGAGAGAGGTGTCGAGGACGAGACCCTTGCATGTGGAACCGGCATAACCGCGGCCGGAGTGATAGGCGTGATTGTAGGGGAAGCAGACCCCGAAGAGCCCATAGAGATTGTCGCAAAAGGGGGCACAGTCTACATAGAAGCAGAAATGAAAGACACCGAAATAGAGACCGCGTTCATGAGGGGTCCTGTGGAGTTCGTCTTCGAAGGCGAAATAGATGTTTGAGATAATCGTCGATGAAAAGAAATGTAGGGGTACCGGCAGATGCCTGGATATCTGCCCAAAAGGTCCGAAAATCTGGAAACTGGAAAGGGGTATTGCCGTGGTAATGGACGTAAGCTACTGCATAAACTGCGGAAACTGCGCTGCCATGTGTCCTGAGGGAGCGATAAAAATAAAGTGGTTGAGGGATTCACAATAGGCAGGCGAGTGGAGATGAATATCGAGTTTCGTCAGGCGAACCGTGAAGAGAGGAGAATCTATTACAACGAGGAGTGGAAGATAGAAGACGTACCCGATTTTATTTTGGATTCGCTTTCCAAAAGAGAGTTTGGCTTCGACCATGATGGAACAGGTCCCAAGGACAGATACAACAGATTTGAGACGCCAGAGGCTCTGGCAGACTTTCTAAAGAAACGCGCTCCGTTCGCTGTCTATTGCAGTGTCTCATTCTATGAGCGCCCCGACAAGCGAGAGGGCTGGGAGAAGGCCGAGCTTGTGTTCGACATCGACGCAAAGGAGCTTACTATAAAATCATGTTGTGAGATAGGAGAGGTGT
>JAZGIK010000132.1:0-4984 GCA_036482035.1 Hydrothermarchaeaceae archaeon (SeqCode)
TCTACAAGGAGATATCAGGTGCAAAGATGCAGCCCGTACTGGACACGGTGGAGAGGGCAGTCAGGAAGGGCATCCATTTGGAGATCACATATCTCGGAATTCCGGATAAAAACGACAGCAAAGGGGAGATAGGGGACTTTGTGGACTGGGTCGCCGGGCTCAGCGTCGACATCCCTGTCCATTTCACGAGGTTTCACCCGGATTATATGCTTACAGAGCCCCCTGCAACCCCTGTCGAAACCCTGGAAACTGCGAGAAGGATAGGCTTTGAGAAGCTCAGGTACGTCTATACAGGCAACGTCGTGGGCCACGAGGGCGAGGACACTTACTGCTATAACTGCGGCGAGAAGCTGATAAAGAGGTGGGGGTTCGCTGTCAAAAATTTAAACATAACCGGGGACAACAAGTGCCCGAAGTGCGGTGTGGAGATTTACGTGGTTAGATAATACCCAGACCCACTACGCCCCACAGCACCACGAGTACGCCTATTATTTTAATTGCAGTTTCTGCCATGCTTTTGCCTACCGCGATTAGTGCGATACCCACGATTGCAGGGAAGACAGCTTCCGGTGTCACTGCACGGACCAAGACATACTGGTATGCACCATATCCGATGAACACGCCCCCGACGACCTTTATTACGAAGCCCACAATCCTCGCGGCAACGAATATCAAAACGAGCCCGATTACTATCTTTGCTATGGCGAGAAGCTCCGGTGATAACGGCATGTTCCAAACATTTATTAGGCCGGTATAAAAAACCTTTCGCTCATGATACAGGCCCGATTTTTCATAGAGGTCCAGGGAAACCACAAAGACATAGTCAAAAACTCTCTAAAAAAACTTTCAGAAAAGCTAAAAAAAGAGGACGGAATAACAGTAAAAAAGGAGTCCCTGGGCGAGGTCATAGAAGAGGACAAAATGTTCTCATCCGTTCTGGAGGTAGAACTGGAATTCAACAGATTTTTGAGTTTCGTTAAGACCTCCATGTTTTACACTCCTTCTGCTGTAGAGATGATAGAACCTCCCGAGCTTTTGCTTTCACAAAATGAGTTCTTGGAGAGTATAGCTGAGATAATAAGCACAGCGGACACTATATTTTCAAAGCTGGACATAGGGTTCAAGTTCGAAGGCGGAAAAATGGGAGCAGTGGGCCTCACACAAGAGGAGATTGAGGAGCTTTTAGACGAGGGTGCAATATGGGCAAAGATAGTCTTCGAGAAAAAAGGAAAAACCCGAAGAGGGGCAAGGTCTGAAGTTTTAAGAACCCTCGGTGACCGGGTATACATCAATGCAATTAAGAGCAAGAAGGTCAAAAGCGAAAAGCCGTTTGACGGTGTAATAGGCGTCGATGCCCTTGTTTCCGACCCGGTGGAATTTGCGGACCTTGCAATCAGGCACACGCCCATTCTCGTCGAAATCAAGGAGCCAGAGGAGATAACACTCACCATGCTGGATCTCCAGGACATCTGCCTGAACTTGGCCAGCACATTTTTCGAGCTTTCATACAAAGTTACACAACCTGGGGGCTCACCATGAAACTTGACCTTCACATACACTCAAAGTATTCCGGGGACTGCAGGATGGAGCCCGAGGACATTCTCAAAGCTGCAGAGAAGGTGGGCCTCGATGGTGTTGCGATTACTGACCATGACACAGTGAAAGGCGGACTTGAGGCCAGCCGGATTGATAGCGACATCGAGGTCATTGTAGGTGCTGAAATCAGAACGGACCGCGGCGAGGTCATCGGCTACTTTCTGAACGAGGAGATAGAAAAGAGGGAATACTTCGAGGTAACGGATGCGATAAAAGACCAGGGAGGCATCGTGTGCGTACCGCACCCGTTCGACTTTTTCAGGATATATAATCTAAAACTTAAAGACGAAGTTCTGGAGGTCGTGGACTGCATCGAAGTGTTAAACTCCCGCTGCGTTGTCGGTGCTCTGAACGAAAAGGCAAAAAGGCTCGCCGAAGAGCGCGGCCTTGGCATAACTGCAGGAAGCGACGCCCACACAATATCGGAAATAGGCACCTCCGGGGTAATCGTGAATTCTTCAGAAGAAATAGGAAATAAAAACGTTGAGATATTCGGAGCAACCAGCTCATTGCTGAACATCGCTGTCAAAAAAATAACCAGGGTGTTTCAATGAATTTGAAAGAAATCGCAGCAAAATCTGTTGTAGGTCTTGTAGAGGACGGACAGATAGTCGGACTCGGCACAGGCTCGACGGCTGCCTTTGCGATACAGGAGATTGCCAAGCGGGTGAAAGACGAGGGCCTTGATATACTTGGCATACCGACATCCGTCGCCACAGAGCGTCTTGCGAGGTCTCTTGGCATTCCGCTGACAACTCTTGAGGAGCACCCCGAAGTAGATATAGACCTAGACGGCGCCGACCAGGTGGATGCAGTGCTGCACCTCATAAAAGGCGGCGGCGGTGCCCATACAAGGGAGAAGATAGTCGCAAAGCACGCAGCAAAATTCGTGATAATTGTGGATGAGACGAAGATATCTGACACTCTGAATATACCGGTGCCAGTGGAAGTTGACCTGCAGTCGTGGGAGTCCACAGCCTCAGAGCTTGTAGCCCTTGGCGGGAAACCAAAACTCAGGACTTCCGCCGGAGGGCCGTTCATCACCGACAACGATAACTACGTCATAGACTGCGATTTCGGAACAATAACAAATCCAGAGCCGCTGGAAAAAGATATAAATTCCGTCAAAGGAGTAATTGACAACGGCATATTCGTGGGACTGACTTCCGAAGTGCACATAGGTACTGCAAATGGAGTAAAAATAAAAAAGCCGGAGTAACTCAGCCTGGTGAGAGTGCCACGCTCATAGGGAAATAAACAGGCGCTTTCCTGGGATACGTGGAAGTCGCGGGTTCGAAGCCCGTCTCCGGCACTTCGCACCCCAGAATGAGAATGCACACAGCAATAAGTCCTATTAATCGGATATCCATACAAAACAGATTATTGGGGTTCTAGGATAAAAGAATGTCGAAATATTAATAGACGGTATAGGACATACCTTTAAAAATGAACTCGAAATTGTGGCTGTGGGCCCTATCATGCTTTGTGATATCGTTTTTATTTTTAGACAAAGTCAGAATGCCCACGTGGTCCTATTTGCAATCCTGTGGGTTCTATCCTTGGGCAGTGTTATTGCTGTGCATGCTTTGGCTTTATAACAAGAGAGGCGAGCAGATAAAGAAGACGCTGGCAGAGTCAGAAAAATCTGCGGGTTTGCCGTATATCCTTTTTGGGGCGTCGATTCTGGCTGTGTCGCTTTTAATGCCGAGGGACGTGGGGCTTGCCGGCGTAGTATTTGAGATGCTACTGGCATATCTGGGAATCTTCATTATGCTTTTCGGCAGGGCCGCCTTGATCCCGGGGATTCTGCTCGGTATATACGGCTTTTCCGTGGGATTTCCTGTGGCGATTGCAAGATACCTGGACCTGCAGTACTCTCTGGCCACCGTGTGGATGGTCGTAGCTGCGCTTAAAACGAGCGGATTTCAGCTGGTAAGCCAGGGGCAGATGATAAGATTTCCGAACATCAACGGCAGTGAAATTTCAATTTTCGTAAATGCCGCATGTTCTGGAAGCGCGTCCATGACAATTTTTCTTGCAATATTTGCGCTGATGATGCTCGACATAAGGCTGCCAAATAAAAATGCGCTGTACATGCTGGTATTTGGAGTAGTGGGCACGACTGTGCAAAACGTTATAAGACTGATCGTCATAATTCTGGCGGGTTATTACTATGATTACCACGGCGTTTCAGTGGCACACAGCTACGCCGGCTATATACTTTTCCCGGCCTGGTTCCTGGTTTTTGCTTATGTTTATTTGAGATATACCAGACGGCTGGCTCAAGTGCGCGAGTAACGCGTCAATCATAGCCTTAAACTCTCCTTTTTATCTAAAAATACCCCTCCGAGATAACACTTATAATACGAAGGTACTCTTCCTCTGTTTTCTTCGCTACTTCGCTCCATGTGAATTGCTTTGCATCTCGATACGCATTTTTACCCAGACTTTCTCTCGTCTTTGAGTCATTGAGCAGAAGTATTTTTTCGGCAAGCTCCTTTGCGTTTGCGGGGTCGATGAGTATTCCATTGCCATTTTTCATGATTTCTGGAATGCCTCCAGTTCTGGTAGCAATAATCGGTTTCCCTGTAGCCATGGCCTCCAGCATGAAGAGGCTGGATGCCTCGATCAGGCTGGGAATAACTACGATGTCTGCCAGCGAGAGATAGGCAGGGATTTGTTCATGGGGCAACGTCCCCAGGAATGTAACGTGCTCGGAGACACCCAGACGCTTTGCGAGCGACTCAAGCCTTTCCCTCTCGGGGCCGCCGCCTGCAATCAACAGGTGGCACTCCTTTTCCTTTAGAACACGGGGCAGTGCCTCAATCGCATGCTCTATCCCGTTTTTCCTGACAAGTCTCCTTGCAGTAAATATTATCTGGCCATTTTTGCTGAATTCTGCGGGGGAAACGTCCGGGTTGAACATCTCTGGATTGGCGCCGTTGTGTATTACTTTTACTGCATCTTTCGGGCCTCCCCACTTTATAACCTGTTCTGCAAAATATCTGCCTGTATGTATCTGAAGGTCACAGAGCCTGGCCAGCAGAGGCGCTAGGATGCGTTCACCGAATTTATAAAAACCCGCAACTGGAGGGGGTGCAATTTTCCCCCAGACAGGGTAGTAAGAGCCGTGGATGGTATTCACCGACACGGCGCCATTTCTACGGGCAAGATATGCCGCGAGGAGCCCAGACGTATAGATATGGCCGTGATATATGTCATAGCCACCGAGCCGTTCTTTAAGTGCGAGTGGGGGGAACGTAACCTGCCTCGAGAACTTCAGGTTCACAGGGTCCCAGGTCCTCCGCATCAATCCAGCAAAGTCAGCAGGTATTATTTTTATGCCGTCTATTTTTTTGACACCATGTCCGTTTTTTCCAGCACCGGT
>JAZGIK010000133.1:0-11234 GCA_036482035.1 Hydrothermarchaeaceae archaeon (SeqCode)
GCTGCGGTCGTCCACCGCGAATGGGCTGCAACGAAGCAGATGCGGTAAGATCGGCTTGCCACGAGGGAAAAAATGCCGATTAATATAAATAATTTCTTTAAGCAAAAAGATTTACAGCAATATCAGAATAACTTCCTGATATTGTTGTAATTGTCGAAAGTATCGGCATTTTTTATGAATAATGCAGGTTAATTTTTCTCTCAGAAAGTAAGATCTGGCATAAATTTTGCTATATTTTTCCGTGTGACAAAAATAGGTCATAAGAATTAATTCCTTTTTCCAGTTATGATGTTTAAGAAGAGATTCATATTTCTCCCTATAATCTTTTTGACTCTCTGTTTGCTTTTATTCCCAGGTTCTTTTCAAGAGTTAATAGACTGTATTGTGGCCATCGTAAACGAACAAGTTATAACTTTAACTGACCTGAAGATTTTAGAGAGATTCAAGATCTATGAGGGTGAGCTCGACAGAGAAACAGGAAATCCCCTTTTCTTCCTATTGGCAAAAGTAGTGAACCAGAAGATTGTTATCGATGCAGCAAAGGAGAATGTTTTCGTTGAGGAGTATGAGTTGGAAGCGTCCTTTAAAGAAATAACTGAGAGGTTTAGGCCAGAAGAATTTCAAAGAAGGATGGAGGAGTTCGGATTGGATTTAGAAGGTTTATTTGAATATCTCGAGGAAAAAATTCTCTATCAGAAAATATTATCCAGAAGGTTTGGGAATGGAATCAGCATGAACTTGGAAGAAGTTAAAAAGGATAGACAGCAGGCAGGGTACAGGTTGAACCTTGTGAGTCAGGTCGAATTGCCAGTCAGGCAAGATAGATTAAAAACAATTATTGTTAAATGGATCAAGAACTTGAAGAAAAAGGCAAATATCGAAATTAAATTTGAGAATCTAAGAAGATAAGAAATAAAAAAAGCCGGGACAAAATTCCTGTGCTATAGAAAATATTCCACAAATCATAGAAAAAAAACAATAGTTTTACGGAAAAAAGAAAGATAAGAGCAGGACAATAACGAGTGGAAGAGAATTTTTATATTGAGGAAGGAAAGAATGAGTGAAAGTCGCTATTTCCCTTTTGTTTCTATTCTAACCCTGTTGCTCCTCGGCTGGATTTATTTACCCTGTATGAGCGTCCATTCAGAGGCATACATGGAGATAGAGGGCCTATCCAGTGGGAATACAAGCATAACCATCGGTTCAGTGGAGATAGCAACTTACAGCCCTGTAAAAATACCAGGCATTGAGCGAGGCACCAACCTCTACTTTTATGCGAAGAATAATGGAAGCCAGAAGGTTACGCTAATACTCAAGGATTTTCCAGAGATAGAGGGTGTGATTTTCTGGGCACATTTCTTTGCATTTTTTGATACCAAGGAGGGAGTTGAGCTGGACCCAGGAGAGGAGAAAACCTTGGAGTTTTTCATCTCTGCTGATAACGAAGGACAGGCAGTCCTGCCGTTTGAATTCAAGATTGAGGAGACAAGCGAGGAAGGGACTCTAAACGTTGACTTGACCTCGTCAAAAAGTCCGGAATTTCATGAGCTTTCATCAACTGCAACTGTTTCAGGGCAAATTACCACCGGCTCAGGCCAGCCTCTTGAAGCAGAGGTGAGGTTATATACCTATAATGCCTGCGCCTCGTTAAAAACAGAAACTGATGCCCAGGGTAACTACAGTATATCCTGCCCTGCTGTTGAAGACATCCAGGAAGCCTTCGGCTCCAGGTCTTTGCCTTATTCTACCCTGGGATACTTCCTGGTGGTCGAAAAGGATGGTTACTCGCTCGGATATAAAGGGGATATCAGTCCATCAAATGGAGAGACAAATACTGTTAACCTGAAGGTTGATTCTGTAAGCCTCCGCTCCTACCTGAAGATAGGTGAGCTGGCTACAGAGGGTGTCTACGGCTATTGGTGGCTGTTTCCGAATACTGATTTCACGAAACTTGCTGCGGTTCAGGCCAGGCACCCTCCTCAGTTGGATGTCCTCGGCCATTTCCTGATGACAGACCTTTCCGGTCAGGAACTCTGGAGAATCTCCACGAACAATGAATGCTGGGGTTTCGACTACAGCGTGGATGGACTGATCGCTGCCGGATGTCACGACGGGACCATTCACATGGCCAATTCTTCAGGTAATCTCCTCTGGACAAATGACGAAGCGAATCAGAGCATGAACCGCGAGGTTGAGTTTAGCCCGGACGGCAAGTACCTTTTTACGGGACCATGCGGGGTTGTTGATTCTGGCCTTCTGGATACAAACACGGGTGAAGTGATTTGGACTCATTCTGTGGGCGATTATTGGCTCCGCAACAGCCGCTTCAGTCCTGACGGAAAGCGGATAATCGCCGGGTATTCCGGTGGAAGGATGGACCTGCTGACCGATTCCGGAACGCGACTCTGGACTAACTACATCGGCGAATTTCCCATGGTCCTGGAAATAGACGACGAATACAACGTTTACGGCGCTGGGAAGAATCGTGAACTGTTTTCTTACGATTCTGCCGGAAATCTGCGTTGGCGAGAACGCATCCCAAACCACGTAGTCACGGCTGGTTCGGATAACATGTGTGAAGATGGCAGCCTGATAGTAATGGGGACAGTAGGCGGGTTAGTCATTGCCATTGACAAGAGTGGGAAGGTTGCCTGGCAGCGTCAGCTTCCAGGGACTCTCCAGGGGCACAATGCTCTTGATATGACTCCAGACGGCAATTGGATTGTTGTTGGTGCTGCGGGAGAGGAAGGAGTTAGCGGTACTGTCGTCCTTTATGACAGGAACGGAGCCGATATCTGGAGCCATGAGTCTGCAGATCGCCGTGATACCGGAGAACGTGATTTCCAATATGAATACGACCACAACCAGAGAGGAGCCATCACAGTCGCCATATCGGATGACGCCAAATATATTGCTGCTGGCTATGGTGACAGCACCATCCGTATCTTCAAATATTTCCCAGCACCGAGCAGTCTGACAGCTGCAGCGGTATCGGGTACCCAGATCGATCTGAGTTGGACCGACAATTCAGACGATGAGAAAGGATTCAAGATAGAGCGAAAGACAGGCGAAGGAGGGATGTTCAGCGATATAAAGACCGTCGAGGCTGGCACTACGAGTTACAGCGATACTGGCCTCAGCGCGAGTACAACTTACTATTACCGGGTGAAAGCCTATAACGATGGAGGAAATTCCGCCAATTCGAATACTGCAAGCGCAGCCACGAAAGCAGGTCAGACCGGTGGGGATAGTAGCAGTAGTGGAGATACTGGGACTGGCAATAGTGGCGGAGGTGGAGGCTGCTTTATTGCTACAGCTTGTTACGGCACCTCAATGGCAGAGGAAGTGAGAACTCTTTGTGCCTTTAGAGACAAATATTTGCTCACAAATCCAGCAGGTCTGGCGCTCATCAAGCTCTATTACCGCTACAGCCCCGTGGTGGCTGATTTCATCCGTGATAAGGAGCACCTCATGGCAGTCGTCAGAGAATGCCTCAGGCCATTTATCTGGACACTCAAAAAGATTAAATAGGAAAGCAGAAAAACCAGCAAAAGTAATTCCACGATATGAATCAAAAGGAGGCAGCATGATAAAAAGGAAAGATGGGATTTTAATGGCTTTAGGGTACATCGGCTTATCCTTTGTTATTGTTTTTGGATTGCTGGTTGTGGTGGGTGCAGAAGGAAGAGCCGGCAGTACAGCGCGAGGCACAGCCCCGGAGGAGGAAGCTGTCTTACTTGATGATTTCATCGATGATCTACCCTCATGGTGGCATCTCCTCGATGTCATACCTCTGGAAGTTGGTGACTCGATCACCGTCTCTAACTCATCCTTTGAGGTTACTCTGAGTTCTGACAAGTACGTGATTCTCGATGATTTTACTACCCTGGGCGTTTGGGCGCATGTTAAGGATTTAGGAGGCAGCGATAATGATTTCTCTTTCAGCTTGGTCTCAGATTTGCCGGAGGGCTGGGAAGCGCCAGGTTCAAGCCCTGCACAACCGCTTCCAGGGAATGAGGGCGATATAAGGTTTGTGCTGCCGAGATGTGTATCTTCAGATAAAATAGAGGGCACCTTTTCTTACGAAGTCTCTTCCGAGCAGTATGGGGAAACCTTGACTTTACAGTTTACCGTAGTATGGCTTCCTCAAGTATCGACATATGGATATACCGATAGTGATGCCACCGTAGAGGGCACTATTGCCGATGCGGTTACGGGCGAACCGATTTCGGATGCCGAAGTCACGCTCTGGCTGGGGTTTAAGACAACAGTTATGCCTTATGATATGATTAAGGCAACCGATTCTGCGGGATTCTACAGATTGTCGTGCTGGGATGTCGACGTGCTTAACAATTACTATACCCCATATCTCATAGTTCCGGGATACATGCTGATTGTGCAGAAGAAGGGATATGAGACTTACGTGCATAACGAGTATGTGTATCCTCAGAATGGTAGCCCTATTACCCTCAACGTAAGCCTGACCCCTCTGGAAAATCCAGTGAATTATGAGCTCAAATGGGAAAGCTCTCTTTCTTCACCGGGAGTATGGGGGATTGCAGTTACAGACGCATGGGACCGCTTTGCCGTGGCAATGGGGAAACATCCAGACCCGGATGATCCAGAGACACTCCCAACATCGATACCTTTTATAGACAACCAGGGGAATATTCTCTGGTCAAATTCTCAGGATGATCAAAGCTGGGCCATTGATGTTGCAAGCGACGGTTCTTATATAGCATTTGCCACGCATGCATATGGCGATAACTATTGTTACCTGTGGGATTCCATGGGCAACGAGGTCTGGAAAAAGAACATTACTTCGCAGTCAACCGATATAAATTTTTCACCAGACAATCAGTACATTGCCACTGGCCCTTCTGGAGAAGGCAAAAGTTTTATCCTTTACAACACTCTGACCGGTGCCGAAGAGTGGAGTTATGACACAGGACGTGCGCGCGTGCGCCAGACGGCCTTTACCGAGGACGGACAGTATGTCCTCATCGGACCACCTCTTCACCTTTTTACGCTCAGCGGTCAATTAGTCTGGCGTCGCAACGAGGATACCGGTCTGCCCTACATTATATGTCCCAGTTCCGATAGATCACGAATCGCGATACCCGATAAAGGTGGATGCTTCTCCATGTTTGACGGCGATGGGAACCTGATGTGGAGGAAAGAGCACAGAGTCATAACTTATGGAGGAATGTCTGCTGATGGATCAGTCGTAGTTGTTTTAAGCCATAACGGCAACTTGTATTGCTATAACAAAGAGGGAGAGCTCCAGTGGTACCGCCTAGTACCCGGAGAGGGGGGAGCCGGTCATGACGGTTTAGACATAACGCCCGACGGGAAGTACATAGTTGTAGGTGGAGGAAATTACAACACGATTTTGTATGATTCTAATGGAAACGTGCTGTGGCGCCACACAGGCACCGCTTCCATAGATACTTCAGAGCATCCTTATTGGCATTCTGTGATGAATGTGCGCATCTCTGGAGATGGAGAAAAGATCGTGAGCGGCTACGGCACTTCTGACCCAAGGCTGTGTTACTTTGAGAAGGTTGTGGATACAACGGCGCCTACGGTAAGCTCCACAAGCCCTGCGGCTAACGCCACGGGAGTGGCAGTGGACGTTTCCATCTCAGCCACTTTTTCAGAGGGAATGAATTCTGCAACCATTACAACAGTTACATTTACTCTGAGCACAGGTGGCAGCAATATTTCAGGCACTGTTAGTTACAGCGACAAAATTGCCACCTTTAAACCCTCAAGTAATCTTACTAACAGCACAACGTATTCAGTCACGATCTCAACAGGAGCAAAAGATGAAGCAGGGAATGCCATAGCTTCTAACTACAGCTGGAGCTTTACGACAGTATCGTCTGGAGGAAGCGGAGGAGGCGGCGGCGGTGGAGATACTGGGAGCGGCGATAGCGGAGGCGGCGGAGGTGGAGGCTGCTTTATTGCTACAGCTTGCTACGGTACTCCAATGGCTGAGGAAGTGAGAATTCTTAGTACCTTTAGAGACCAATATTTGCTCACAAATCCAGCAGGTCGGGCGTTCATCAAGCTCTATTACCGCTACAGCCCCGCGATAGCTGACTTTATCCGTGATAAAGAGCACATAAAGATAGCCGTTCGAGCAGGTCTGAAACCTTTTATCAGTATTGCTAGTCATCTTGTTAGATAATAAATTTATTGCAAAGAGAGAAAGGTCAGATCTTGTGCCAAAATACCATTTTTTTTACATTAATTCTTTGTTAAATTAAATCAATAAGGAGGTACCGTATGACAAACGAAAGGAGTGAGACATTAAATATATTACGTTTTCTCAGCTTATCATGCATTATTTTCATTGGATTGATGACTGCTTCAATGACTTCTTATGCTATCGGCATTCCAGACGGCACAGCTCGCAGAGGCGAAACCATTTCAGCCAGTGATTTCATCGATGACTTGCCCATACGTCCGGTTCCGGCGGGAAACCCCGTCACCGTTTCCAACTCTTACTTTGAGGTCAGCCTGAGCTCTGATAAATACATATATTTCAAAGATTTTCAATTCGTTTTCCTCTGGGCAACCGTAAAGAACCTGGGAAGCAGTGAGGATAAATTTGATTTTGAACTGATCTCGGAAGTGCCTGATGATTGGGATATGGTAGATATAGAGGCTGGTCACATCTGGCTTGCGCCAGGGGAGGAGGATGATCTGAAGTACATGTGGCGAACGATTTATTTATCAGATGTGGTAGAAGAAGTGGAGACTGCTTTCACCTTCAAGGTCACATCAAGCGAGCATGGGCAATCCCTGACCTTTACGGTCACTGTTATAGTGTATCCCCAAATATCAGAGAGCGGATATACCGAAGGTGATGCCATTGTTAAAGGCACCATTACTGATGCTGTAACGGGCGATGCGGTTTCAGAAGCCGAGGTCTTGCTCTGGCTGGGGCATACGATTAGATTTATGCCCTATGATATGCTGCAGGTAACCGATTCTACAGGCAGTTACGAACAGTCGTGCTGGAACATAGACACGCTAAACTCCCACTACTCACCGCATTTTACGATTTCAGGATACAGGATGGTTGTGCAGAAGGAGGGATATGAGACTTACGTGCATAACGAGTATGTGAAGCCTCAGAATGGCAGCCCCGTAACGCTCAATATAAGCCTGACCCCTCTGGAAGACCGGGTGGATTTTGAGCTCATATGGGATACCTCTCTCTCATCACCCGGGGTCTGGGAGATCGCTGTTACGGATGCATGGGACCGCTTTGCCGTGGCAATGGGGAAACATCCCGACTCGGATGACCCTGAGACGCTCCCTACAAAAATACCCTTTATAGACAGCGAGGGGAATATTCTCTGGTCAAAATCCGTGCCTGACCAGAGCTGGTCCATTGATGTTACAAGTGATGGCCTTTATGTCGCGTGTAACACACATTCAAAGGGGACCCTTAATAATCGTTACGTGTGGGATGCCGGTGGCAATGAGATTTGGAAGAAGTCCTTAGGAACTGGACTGGGAGGAGATATAAATTTTTCACCTGACAATCAATACATTGCCACAGGCCCTTCTGAAGATGATGTAAGGTTTGTCCTATACGACGCCCTCACCGGAGCCGAAAAATGGAAGTATAACATGGATAGCAGATTTGTTCGGGTAACGGGCTTTACCGAGGATGGCCAGCATGTTCTTGTTGGAGGGTATCCTCACCTTTTTACACTGGGCGGCGATAGAGTCTGGCGTAACTATATCATTTACACACCCTGGGTGTTATGTCCCAGTTCCGATGAGTCGCGTTTCATGGCGACCGACAAGGGCGATTGTGTCTCGATGTTTGACGGCGACGGGAACCTGCTGTGGAGAAAAGAGCTAAAAGTTACAACCTACGGGGCAATGTCCGCGGATGGATCAGTCGTGGTTGTCTTAACCAGTTGGGGCTACGTTTACTGCTACAACGGAGAGGGAGAAATCCAGTGGTACAGTTATTTACGAGGAGAGGGAGATTACATTACAGCCGGAGTAGGAGGACATAATGCCGTTGACATAACGCCCGACGGGAAGTACATTGTCGCCGGAGGGGGAAATTACAGCACGGTTTTATACGATTCTGATGGAAACGTGCTGTGGCGCCACATAGGTCCCGCTCCATATGTTCCTGGGTTGGTTGGGGGTGGTATGAAGCAATCTGTGATGGCGGTGCGCATCTCTGAGGATGGCGAGAAAATCGTAAGCGGTTACGGCTTTTCTGACCCGAAGCTGTGCTACTTTGAGAAGGTTGAGGACACTACGGCGCCTACGGTAAGCACCGCAAGCCCTGCGGCTAGCGCCACGGGAGTGGCTGTGAATACCTCCATCTCCGCCACGTTCAGTGAGGCGATGGATTCATCAACGATTACAACAGATACGTTTACTGTAAGTGCGGACGGTAGCAATATTTCAGGCACTGTTGGTTACAGCGATACAACTGCAAGCTTTATTTCAGGTACTGTGAGCTACAGCAACAAAATCGCCACCTTTAAACCCTCAAGTAATCTTACTAACAGCACAACGTATTCAGCCACGATTACAACAGGAGCAAAGGATGAAGCAGGGAATGCAATAGCTTCTAACTACAGTTGGAGCTTTACAACGACATCAGACGGAGGCACGGGCGGAACCGGTGGCGGCAGCGGAAGTTCTGGGAGCAGCGACAGCGGAGGAGGTGGAGGCTGCTTTATTGCCACCGCTTGCTACGGTACTCCAATGGCTGAGGAAGTGAGGACTCTTTGTGCCTTTAGAGACCAATATTTGTTAACAAATCCAGCAGGTCTGGCGCTTATCAAGTTCTATTACCGCTACAGTCCTGGGGTAGCTGACGTTATCCGTAATAATGAGCACATAAAGATAGCCGTTCGAGCAGGCCTGAAACCTTTTATCAATATTGTTAGTCTGCTCATAGAAGGGCTCAAACCAAGATAGAGGCAGAGAGAGCCGGCAAATACATGATCCGCCCTCTGCTGTCTTTGAAGCGGCTCACTGCAGATAATTAGAGAGCAAATTGAGAAGGGATTCCCGAATAACCGATTACTTTATCTTGCTCTGGATCATCCTCGTCTTTCCCATGCTTCTATTTCTGAACACTTAAAACTTTTTCGAAAGATTTTTATGCATAGACGTGCCCTCTGCCACTGGCCATAGGCGCCTGGATGCTGTCTTTGGCAGTGACCAATTTGTGTTCTTTCATAAGGAGTGAGGCCTTTTTTCAAAGTCCTTCAATTAAGTTTTGGATTTTTTCTCTGGTATAATGAAGATGGCTGGCTAATTTTCAGCGTCTCTGAGGAGCGCCAGCTTATTCTCCACATTATCCTTGATCCAGTGGGGATCCCACCATTCGATGGGATTGACAAAAATCCCAGAAACAAGGACGGCAAAATGAAGATGGTCTCCTCCTGCTAATCCCGTTCTACCTGTTATTCCCATATGAGTACCTTTCTCCACGATTTGATCCACCTGGACATCTATCTGGCTGAGATGTCCATACATACTGAATAAACCAAAGCCATGATCCAGAATGACCGTGTTTCCATAGATCCCCAGTTCTTCAGCAAACACCACTTTCCCATGATTTGCCGCCTTCACAGGGCTCTGAGTCAAGGATGCCAAGTCCACTCCCAGGTGATACTGGAAATCGATTTTCCTTCCTCTGTAAATATAGTCCCGACGATCAGCAAAGTGGGCCATTGTCTTGGCATTGTGGAGGCGGAGGAAGGGTCCTGACCACAGGATCCTCTTTTCGGTCTTCTGATTCAATTCCAAGATGGTTTCGGTATTGGCCATGCGGAGATTCTGGTTGGCTTTTAGAAAAACCTCAATCAGATCCCCAGTGAGTGAAGGGTCCCTGTCCGTGAAATAAGGCATAACTTTTCTGAGGAATTCCTCATTTATGATGAGTGTATCTTTTCGAAACTTTTTTGGTCTGATCCTGTAAGGAAAGTGAGTGTGTGTCCGATTACCTGCTACATCATCCGACACTAAGACCACGTTAGCTTGGTCAGTGGCATTATGTGGCACAGCAAAGAAACATAAAAATTCCTTATTCTCAACCTGGTGACCCGGGAACCAAGTTTCACCAACATTTACGCCTGTTCTCGCAAGCTTCTCAGACGCACCATAAATGATAAGCCCAGTTCCTCCCTGGTTCAAGTAGTGAAATCGCGTCAAAACATTGATGTTTGGCGGACGGGTATCGACAATAACTTCAATCTCTTCTTCTCTTATATTTCCTCCAGGGAACCAAGAATAATCCTGAACTTTCGCTCGCAGCAATGCAGCGCCATCCTTGAGGCCAAGTGAAACAGGTGCCACTTCTACGGATTCCTCCGTGTGATGTATTCCAGGGGGGTAGTTTTTCTGAAACAGGGAAATAACAAGATCGCCCTGATTGATTTCTATCCGGAGCGATTTAATCCCTGAGCGCCTGTCCTCGCAGACTACTCTGAAGGCTGTCTGTCTGCCCAAGATATGCAGTTCCGGGATAATATAAAATGAAGGTTTTTCCCATTCAAATTTAATAGAAACAAAATATCCTATGGCACACAGAAGGAGAACAATAATCCCCAACAGGACGATTTTTTTCTTGTTCTTCTTTTCGGGCCTTTTATACATTTTAAAATAAGATTTCACTTTACTATATTATAACTGTTTATCTTCTCTAAAGCATCTTTCGCCGCTTTTCAAGACCAATCTAGAAGGAAGGGATTCACCAAGCACCACGCTCTGCCCAGAAGACTGATCCTCAACCACCTCAAGAAGCGGAGTTATGAATGTTTCATCACATTTTTCTTCTTTTAATCTCCGGACTACAGACCCTCGCAGTTTCTCATCGATGTCTCGCTCTCTGTCACCCGTGAGCCTGGAGATTCTTGAGAGGGCAAAGGCAGTATGTTGCGGGTTCTGCCACTTTGATGCAAGAATCTGCTTTATCCACGAGTACATGGTCTCTTTGTCTATAAGGTTATGAATGCTTCCGGCTGCTTCTCTCTTTGTTGTGGTTCCCCAGGCCTTCCGGATGAAAGACCATATCCATCCTGTGTAGGTAGAAATATTCTCGTTTCCTTCATACTGTGCCGTTTGTCTGGAAAAAGAGGGGGATTTAAAAATAACCCTAAAAATCACCTCTTGAGGCTAATCACATACCTTCTTATTCAATTTTTTTGCCATGTTTCCTCTATAAAACTGAATTC
>JAZGIK010000134.1:0-4714 GCA_036482035.1 Hydrothermarchaeaceae archaeon (SeqCode)
CGGACATTCCGGATACGCGCCAGAACAGTTCGGATACCTCCCCTTGATCTTGAGCCACATCCTCTCGGCCTCGCTCTTCCTCTTCGGGGGCTTTTTCTGCTGTTTTCTCGTCATTCTATCAGCGTTATCGAAATTGGTATTTAAGACTTTTCCAATTCCTCGTCTATCCAGCGAAGGTAATCGCTGCTTCCCTTTAGAATCGGTACTGCCACGATCTCCGGGTTTTCGTAGCTGTGCAGCTCTTTTACCCTTTTGATGAGCTCATCTAATTTGCTCTCTTTCGTCTTTAGAATAATCAGCGACTCGTCGTCCCTCTCGATTTTTCCCTGCCACCAGTAGGTGCTCTCCACACTTTCAACAACGTTTGCGCATGCGGCCAGGCGTTCTTTAACTATGGCCTCTACCAGGTCTCTTGCCTCCCCGATGTTCGAGGCTGTGATATAGACAATTGCATACATAGTTATTTTAGTACTCCGAAATGATATAAAAAGGGATATCAATGTCAATCTTGCTGTTTTTGGGAATAGTCGCAATCTCCTGGCTTATTATTCTGCAGCTGGACAGGATGGGCAAACTGCGAGCAGAGAGGCATGCGGTTCTCCTGCTTTTCAAGACAGAGCGCGGAAAGGGCTTCATCTCGTGGATTGCCAGGCCCAAGAGATTCTGGAAGGTGTTCGGGTCAATCGGCATTGTGGTCGGAATCCTGGGCATGGTGCTCGTGGTTTTTTTCCTGGTTTACGCCCTGTATTCTACGTACGTCCTGAATATGCCAATGGAGGGTGCACAGCCAGTGATACCGGGCGTCACAATCCCGTTCTGGTACGGGATAATCGGCCTTATTACGGTGCTGGTTGTCCACGAGTTTTCGCACGGGATTATTGCGAGAAGCGAGGACGTGTCGATCAAGAAACTCGGCGCCGTTTTAGTCACGATAATTCCGATTGGCGCATTTGTCGAGCCAGATGAAGAGGAACTGAAAGCAAAAAAACGGATTTCCAGAATGCGCATCTATTCGGCAGGGTCCTTCGGGAATATACTGTTCGCGACGTTCGCGATTATCCTGATGCTATCATTTTCGGGCTACTTCTTTGACAGGTCAATCGTCCAAATCGGAGACGTTGTGGAGTGCTCACCAGCCGAAGGAACGCTCGAGAAGGGCATGGTACTGGAGGAGATAGACGGGAGGCCCATATCAGGGGCAGAGGACTTCAGAGAAGCAACTAAAGACATCAAGCCGGATACAGACGTAACGATAAAAACCGACAAAGGCAGATTCATGATTAAAGCGTCAGAGAGGCCTGACAATCCGGAGAGGGGATATATCGGCATATGGCCTGCCCACCCGTTAAACGAGGGGCTTCCGGAGTACATATACTCGTCGCTTTTCTGGATAGCACTCCTGAACCAGGGTATTGGACTGATCAATCTGGCACCCCTTCATCTAGGCATTGCCGCTACAGACGGCCATCACATTTTAAAGGAGATACTGTCAAAGTTTGGGATCAAAGACACGGAAAGGGCGACACTCGCGATTTCCTCCGCTGTCTTGATGGTGCTATTATTTTCGTTACTTGGCCCGTCTCCCGACCCTGCAATGGCAATGGGGTGCAAAAATGGAGCTTGAAACAAAGAGGCAATTGGTTCACATGTCTGGAGCGGCATTTCCGTTTTATATACTTGCAGTAGGGCTCCATTTGTCCGTTAGCACCTTCATATTTTTGCTCTCTGCAGGACTGATTATCTCATACGGCTACAAAAAAGGCGTCAGGTTCCCTGTAATTTCCAGGATAGTGGATTCGACAGAAAGAGAAGGTGTCATAGAGAAATTTCCGGGGAGGGGGGCCTTGAGCTTCTTCTTTGGAAGCCTGCTTGTGCTTTTGCTTTTTGGATCCGGCATGAATGTTGTCTGTGCCTCGATAATCATTCTGGCTCTTGGAGATTCCTTTTCCACACTAATCGGCAAAAGATACGGAAGGCATAAAATATTTTACAACCCGGATAAAAGCGTGGAGGGCTCTATAGGCGGTTTTATACCTGCATTCATAGGTGCAGGGATATTTGTCTCTCCAGGGGTTGCACTTTTAGGAGCACTTGTGGGCATGGCAGTAGAGTCTCTGTCTTTGAAAATAGATGACAATATAACAATCCCGGTTATTTCAGGGTTTTTTATGTTCCTACTTTAACGCAGAAGTAATCTCCTTGATTTTCTCCTCGATGTCAGTCACTGTTTCTACTATCGTTCCTGTGACGACGATGTCTGCGCCTGCGCCTGCCACTGCCTTTGCATCTGCACCTGTTTTTATGCCTCCTCCAACGATGACCGGGATGTCCACCGTTTTCTTTACTGCAGAGATCATCTCCCCGGGCACGTGTTTATCTGCTCCCGAGCCAGCTTCAAGATAGACGAGCCTCATGCCGAGGTACTGGGCCGCTAAAGCATACCTGACAGCGGCTTCCGGCTTGCTTCTTGGTATTAAATCTGCCTCCCCAACCCTGCCGGCAGCGCCACCGGGTTCAATTACGATGTATCCCAGGGGGATGGGCTCTACACCCGAGTCCTTTACTATGGGCGCGCCGGCTGCCTGGGCACCTGTAATGAAATACGGGTTTTTGGAGTTTAAAAGGCTCATGAAGAATATGGCATCTGCACGTTTCGATATGCCTGTAACGTCACCTGGAAACAGAATGACAGGGAGGTCCACGTTTTCCTTGATACTCTCGACGGTGGCATTGAGGTTCTCCTTTGAGATTCCCAGAGAGCCTCCAACCATTATACCGTCTGTGCCGCCATTGAATGCGCTCAGTGCGGTTTTCCCTGCTTCCCCCGGATCCTGTTTATCAGGGTCCAGAAGGGTAAGATGTGTAGTCTCGTTTTCCAGATATCCTAGAATCCTCATGACCTGACGTCCTTCCTCTTTGGCCTAAGGCCTTTGTGACCGCACTTCTTGCAGCTTTCGGCCTTCCACGGATTCTTGGCATTGCATCTTCTGCATATCTTTACGTTGAAAAGCCTCTTTTCGGCCTCTGGAAATCTTGCCACTTCACTTACCTCCAAAATACTCGTTCTGTGTCGAAATTATTTCTTTTTCTGTACTTGCTTTTGAATAGCTCTCTAATAAATCTTTGTTAAGGTCGCTGAACGCTGGACCCCACTTGAACTTTCCCAGCAGCTTTTGCGCGTGTTCTGCCTCGCCAAGGATGTAAAGCGCGGACGCCAGCGCCTCCACCGTGCTCAGTTTGCGGGCTTTTCCATAGTTCACAGGGTTTGCTGCGACGAGAAGGGGTAGTGCTCTCTGGTTAAGCGGTTTTTTTATATTTTTAAAGACCTCCTCGGCATGCTTCCATGAGCAGTCCAGCGCGACCAGTCCATTTTTCAAATGCGCCCTGTCCTCTCTGGAGAGCGTCTTCTCCGAAAAAGGGCTCAGCACTACGGAATTTCTTGGTATTTTACCAGGCGTATAAAAAACCTTCGCCAGGCCGAACTTCTTGAGCTTGGCAGCGGTGCAGGCCTTCGGGTTGCACTGTTTCGCATGATAGATGAGAACGTTCATTTGACCCTCAAATCGAATATGGCATGCCATCTCATGGGGGCGTAGGACTTTACAATCCTGTGCTCTATTTCAGCATCGCGTCCGAGCCTTTTTATTTCTTTTTTTATCTCTTCTTTTCTCTTTGGAATTTCTTTTTTCATAACGAGGTCGTGAAAGTGTATCGTGCCTTCTGAGGCCAAGGAGTCAATAGCGTATGGGAGGAATTTTTCTGGATTAAAAAAGTAGCCCATGATTATCCTGTTGCACGCTGGCACTGATGCCTCTCTGCAGTCCCCGGGAATCGGCTCGACATTGCTGAGCCTGTTGAGCCGCACGTTCTCTTTTAAAAAAGAGAAAGCGGCCGGGTTCCTCTCGATTGCGTACACCTTTCTTGGTCTGGAGTGTTTTGCAACCGGTATCGTGAACTGGCCGATGCCTGAAAACATGTCTAAAACAGTCTCGGTGTTATTCGAGATGGTGGCCATCCTCTGCCTCTCGCTGACATTTCCTGCAGAGAACATGACGTCCGCGACGTCTATCTTGAACAGACAGTAGTTTTCTCTGTGAATCGTCTCGGTGCCGCTGCCCGCGATTACTTCAATCTCCGGCTCTCTAAAAGTGCCCTCGATGGCCTTTCTGTTGACGACCGTCTTGCTTTTTGGAAATAGCTCAAGGAGTTTTTTGCCAATTTTGTATTTCTCTTCTTCCAGCCCTTCAGGCAGCTCTATTATCAGGATGTCCCCGATTTTCTCCCAGCCGCCACGAAACGCCCGGACGTCTATGTTGAGATGTGCGCCGAGCGTCCTTTTTACCTCCTCGAAATTGAAAGTCGGACATCGAAGCAGCGGATTGGTCTGCTCCACGAGTGTGAAGTCGGTATTCATCGTCTGGATTTCTCCAGAAAATACAGGCAATTCCACGAAGTCGCGTTTCTGGATTATCCGTCTGGACCTGTCCAGGAGATTATCCTTCAGCAGAATTTTTCGCATGTGCTCTGCATTTTGTCGTTCGACCCTCAATGCGAGCATCCTAACCTTCCAGAAGCTTTAAAATCGCCACCAGGTCTTTTACCTCCACGGGGCCAAGCATGGCTAGAAGCCCTGGCTCTGCCTCCTTCCCCAGTCTCAAAATCAGCTTTTCTCCTTCGAAAATGTTCAGTGTATAGCCTTTATTCTCCAATTCCT
>JAZGIK010000135.1:0-2826 GCA_036482035.1 Hydrothermarchaeaceae archaeon (SeqCode)
TCAAGATTCTTCTTGACCTTTGTCCTCACTATCCCCTCCAGCGGTGCCGCCACTATACCCTCTGTCAAAATCGCAAGAGAGGTCCTCAATGCCTGCTCTGATGCCTTTTCGACATCCGGAAAAGAACCAAATTTTCCCTCAACGATGTCCTTTGCTATCCTGATGGCCGCCTCTTCCTTTGTGTGCTCTCCTATCAGCTCCCTAATCCTTTCTGAAATGCCTTTCGGACCGACCAGCCCCTCGACCCGCTCGACGAGGTCTTTTGCAGGTGGTATTTCCGGCTCGAGTTCTGGGTCTCTGCCCTTTTTCCTGGCCTCCACTGCAATCTCGTACACCCTCTTTGCGTCTTCTTCCAGTTTTTCAAAATACGGCATGTCACATGAACCTCATTATCGTTGTCTTTTGCTCGTATAAATCTACTATCGGGACCCTCGCCGGGGTCGGTACCATGTTATGCTTTCTCTGGAAGGATGTCTGTTCTTGAAAGGTTCCAGAGTTTATTACGTTTACTCCCCTGTAGTTGGTTACGCCTATGTGGTGGGCATGGCCGACGTGTAAGATGTCCGGTGGTTCGTCGATGACCATGTAGTCGGTCTCCTCGGGGGAGAGGGGTACTTTTCCACCGTACATCGGTGCCAAGTGCCTCTTTTTAAGCAGCTCCACCATCGCCTTTTCTGGGGCTGAGTAGGATTGATTTGGAATTGATGATATGATGTCGTCGAGGCTTCTGCCGTGATAGGATATGACGTCCACGCCGTGCAGGGTGGTATGGCAGGGGTTCCCGGTCATGTGCACCCGCGGGTCGTTGTAAAGTTGTGGCGCGAATTCCTCGTCGATTGCCAGCTGGGGTTCTGCCTGCCTTACTGCGTCGTGGTTTCCAGGTATTACTATAATCTCTATGTGCTCTGGTGCCCCCTCAAGATATTCGGAGACCTTTGCGTACTGCACGTTTATGTCCTTGATATCAAGTTCGTTTTCCTGGCCGGGGTATATACCTACTCCGTCTATCAAATCTCCACCGATTATGAGGTATTTTATCCTCTCTGAAAGCTGCCTTTGTTTTATATTGCCGATCTCCCCCCTCATCCATTTTATAAACTTTTTAAACTCGTCTTCTAGGAATTTTGTGCTGCCTATATGCATGTCCGAAATCAATGCCACGGCAACTTCAACTTCGCTCTTTTTTGTTTCTCTTCTACAGGGCAAATCCGGGAAATGTATTTCCTCAGCTATAATCATGTCCTTCCAGGTCTTGCCCGAAATCCCCAGCACTTCGTCTTTTATTATATTTCTGGATAGCTCCAGGAGTTCAAGGCTTTTGTTGCTGACTAATATCGGTGCCATTCCGGTCGGGTCTTCGACCTCGAGTATTACGTGTCCCTTCTTGCTCTTCCTGATGTCACAGACCATTCCAATGATTTTGACCTCGCCTGTAAAAGAAGAATCATTTAACCTCCCTATAGGTATTGCGTCCTTCAAGACGTCTCTTTCTTTTAGTATCTTTGAGAGCCTCTCGTACTTGTCGTTGAAGTATTTTATAAAACTCTCTATATTTCCCTGTGAAAAGGATTTGTTTGTGATGTCTCTATCCCTTTTAATTTTAATCTCTGGCTCAAATTCTGCTGCGTAAACCCTCCTCTTCGGCCTAAAAACCGACACCTCTGCTTCTTCTTCGGCTTCCCTTAACGATTTTAGATATTCTACCGTGATGACCTTCAGGCTGTCTTTTTCCTTTGCCTTTAGAAGGATCTTCCTAATTTCTTCGTCCGGGAGGTTCTCAATCTCTAAAAGGGCCTGGGGATGGAGGTTTATATTGTCCTTTAAGAATATGTCTATTATATCGGTGGTGCCCATTAATCGAGCCTTTGCTGAGGTAATCTGAAGTCGGTCAGTCTTTTAATCCGGGCGTCCTCTTCCAAAACGGTTTTAAGCAGTACGGGGGGTATATCGAGTTTTATTTCTTTGGTCCTTCCGTATCTACCCCTGCTAACCACCCGGGAGTTTAATATGCCAAGGAGGTCAAGTTCAGATATCAAGTCAGATACTCTGCGTTGTGTCAGGATGTCGAGTGACATCGCCCGGCACATGCGTTTGTATGTATCGTAGGCCTCTCCTGTGTTTATGGTCATTCCTCCCACCTCCTCGAGTTGTATTACCGAATACAAAAGTAGTTTTGATTGTGTTGGAAGTGTTCTTACCACTTCAACCGTGTTATCCTTCTCTATCTTTTCGTTTGCGCTTCTTACGTGGGCTTCTGTAATCCTCTCCGCGTTTTCCCTCTCCGCCACTTCTCCGGAAACCCTCAAAAGGTCGAGGGCTCTTCTTGCGTCCCCGTGCTCTCTTGCTGCTAACGCAGCGCAAAGAGGTATTACATATTCATCCAGGATTCCTGGCTCAAATGTTATCTCTGCCCTCTGCCTCAAGATATCCTCCAGATGCTTCGCGTTGTATGGGGTAAAAACTATTTCCTCCTCGGCGAGTGAACTCTGGACCCGTGAATCGAGGTAGTCGACAAACTTTAGATCGTTGGATATCCCTATGATACTCACCCTGGTATTTTGGAGCTCCGAGTTCATCCGGGTCATGTTGTAGAGGATGTTGCCCCCCTGCTTGCCGACAAGCTTGTCTATTTCATCAAGTATGATAACAATACACTGCTTCTTTTTGTCGATGGCCTCTAAAAAGGATTTATATACCTTGTCAGTTGGCCATCCGGTAAAGGGTACCCTCTTTTCACTGAATTGTTTTGTGAGGTTCGCGAGGATCCTGTACTGCGTATCGGTGATTTCACAGTTTATGTATGCTGTAGAAACTGGATAGAGGTGG
>JAZGIK010000136.1:0-2184 GCA_036482035.1 Hydrothermarchaeaceae archaeon (SeqCode)
ACAATATCTGCAATCAGGACCCCAAAGAGCATCGCCGCACCGATTACAGGATAGGCGGCCTCGTCGATATTCAACGAAGGAGTGAGGCCGTAAGGCTGTACCATGGAGATATACAGGATTCCGAATACCAGAAGCAGGTCAGAGTGCCTGGCCAGTGCAAGCGGAAATGTGGGCAGCTTTTTCATTCTGGACAGCTCTCTTATAACCTCGTCCATGAAGCCGGTCAAAAGGATTCCAGCGATCGTTAATAACTCAAACCGCTCGATGTAGAACGACGTGGTAACCATATAGAACGAAAAAATCGTGGAGAATATCACAAAAAAGGAGAGCGAGACAACGGCGGATATGGATACCCTTGCCTTCTTTAGAATTACTGCAACTGCATATGCAAAAGGTACTAGGAGAGATCGTATTCCCATAGTGCAATCCACAACTTTTATCTAACACGTGGTAAACGGTGGATATATGGCTCTTTCGTATGAGGACTTGAGGATACTGGCGGTAGACGTTGGCGTCGGAACCCAAGATGTCCTGCTGTACGACGGGCAAAAACTCCCGGACAACAACATAAAAATGGTGTTGCCATCACAAACCCAGGTACTTGCAAAAAGGTTGATGGCGGGCAACGGGGATATATTCCTGTACGGGGAGACGATGGGTGGCGGGCCGGTGGTCAGGGCAATCGCCCAACGCATAGAGGCGGGTGACCGCGTGATGGCAACGCCGAGGGCCGCTATGACGATAAGGGACGACCTGAAAGAAGTCGAGGAGATGGGAGTGGAGATAACAGATGAGGCGCACAACGCTGACTGCGAAAGAATTGAGACGAGGGACATCGACTTTGACACGATAAAACACGTGCTATCGAGCGTCGGGGAAGAGTTCGATTTCGATTACGTAGGCGTGGCTGTCCAGGACCACGGCCACGAACCGGAAAAGTCTGACAGGGTTTTCAGATTTGAAAAAATAAAAGACGCGCTGAAAAAAGGTGCAACCGTGCACGATTTCGTATATGAAAAACCGCCCGGTTATTACGCAAGGATGAACGGCGGCCTGAGAACCGTCCGAAAGGTCTTCGATGGCAGGGCATTTGTCGTAGATACCAAAATCGCGGCCGTTGCAGGGGCCCTCTTCGGAATAGAGGACAGACCTGCACTTTCCATCGACGTAGGAAACGGACATGCAATGGCTGCAATGGTTGGAGACGACGACACTGTCCTTGGACTGTTCGAGCATCACACCGGCATGTTGACAGCAGAGAGACTCGAATACCTTATAAAAAAATTCACGAAAGGAGACCTCACAAACGAGGATATATACAAAGACGGCGGGCACGGGTGCTACATCAGAGAGGCTGCTGACGTGAAACGGGTTCTGGTAACGGGTCCAAAAAGAGACCTCCTGTCAAACTCGCGCCTGAAAATCGAATTTGCCAATCCGCTTGGCGATGTTATGATGACCGGGCCTGCGGGGATAGTCAGCGCAATATTAAGGCATCACAGAAATCCCTGAGTCAGATATTTCAAAACGGAAAGAGCCGACGATGTGTTTGGTGCCTCTCATCTTCCTTACGCTTACCCTCCTCTCCTGGGAATTGGCATCAAGGTTTAATGTAATCACGCCGTCAAATACGAAGGCCTCCTGGGGGAATTCATTTATTCCTATGGAACCTGTCTTTGCATCGGTTATTACAAGCGATGTAACATTCGTAGCTGACAGAGCACCGGAAAGCCGGAGCATGTTGGTCCTGATCTGGGCCTCGTTCCGGGCATGAAGGTTCATGATAGAGAGGGAGTCTAGCACCAGGCGGGTTGCGCCTATCTCGTTTATCGCGTTGGTAATCTGTGAAATTATGCTATCAATGTCCAGACCTGCCGTCATTGACTGCTCACTCTGGATCATTTCGGGCCTCGCGGAAGTTGCCTCCAGTATATCCAGTAGTATAATCTTCTTTTCGGCTTCCAGGGCATCCAAATCCCAGTCGAAAGGAGCGACGTTTCTCTTAAGCTTCTTGGGACTCTCGTCCAGTGTCACATATACGCCAGGCTCTCCATGTTCCGTGGCTCCCTTGCATAGAAACTGCACTGCAAAGATCGACTTTCCGGATCCGGGTCCGCCGATAACCAGTATGTTGTTACCCCTGGGATAACCGCCATTCGCAAACAGCGAATCGAATCCCCCGAT
>JAZGIK010000137.1:0-2267 GCA_036482035.1 Hydrothermarchaeaceae archaeon (SeqCode)
CCGTGTCGTATATCGTACTCATAACTTCCGGGCCCAGGGTATCTTTCGAGTAAATCCTTATGACATCAGTGCCGTTTACGTAGTGGTCGATGATGCAACTGCCGAGCGATTTTTCATCAGGTGATATCTCGACCTCTCTCCTCTCTGAAACCTCTGTCTTTGGCTTTATTACAATCTCCCCTGTTGAGAGTTCTTCTACCTCTACGGAACCCCCGCGGACTATTCCTGCTTTGTCAACCCATGCCTTTGGCAGTGATACAACAAGGCTGGAGTCCCCCATCTTTATCACCTTTCGCTCCATGAAGCACTGTTGTATATACTGGTATATAAAATATTTCCCATATACATATAATCCGCGGCACGCTAAAACAGGTATATGCAGATATTAGAATTTGCTCAGGAGGTATGGGAGGCAGTAGAAGTTGACAGCGGTGCAATGCCCTGGCGGGTTCCGGGAGTCCCTATCCCGCCGAGACGCAGGCTGGGGTCACAGCCATATTTAGCGCAGTAGGGACCTGCTCCAGTCTATCCGACTTTTCCGCCAGATGCCAGTGCCGTGAACAGCGGAGATTTCAGTTCTATGCCCTGTTCTGATATAGAATAGACCCTCAGCTCTTTGGAGTGGCCTATCCACCTGATTTTCACAACCTGGATTACATAAAGGAACTGGCTGAAGTCTTCCGGCTGAAAACGATTGAGCTGGAGGAGGCCGTCTGATACATATTCCGCTATGCCGTATTTCGTGCCGTGGCCATCATGTGATGCCTCTGCAGTCCAGAGCGCGGTCGCGCCTATCTTCTTTATAATCCTGCGGATATCAAGAAGGCGGGCCCTCCTTTCAAGCTCGCTTGTACAGAGGTCGTTGAACTCCGTTATCGAGTCTATTATGACTATGTCCGCGTCAGAGGACTTTAGGATTCTGGGCAGTTTTTCCAGGTAGTCAGATATCATACCACGCCCCTCAAGCAGATCGGAAGCGAGGCTGTACTCCCCCCGTGCGAGGTTGATGTTTATAACGGAAAGCTGGCCGCTCAGTATATATTTTTCAAAATCCCAGCCGAAACCCACCGAGTTTTTCACTATCGAATCCTCATCATCGCTCGCGCTTAGGAAGAGGCACTTTTTGCCCTGTTGCAGATTGCCGTATGCAAACTGTAGAGCCATTATGGTCTTTCCAGCGCCTGCTGGACCTGCTGCTACCAATACCTGCTGTGGTAGAATTCCTCCACCCAGCATCTCATCAATATCCGGGTTGCCGGTTGTTATTCTTTCAATCATACTTTCACATCCATTTTAGCAGGTGCTACTAACTCGGCCTCGCTTCCCATTATCGTATCCGGTTTAAAACCGGTTATTTTATAGGCATCTTCCAGGACCCGGCCCTTTACCACCCGCATTTTTGATACAAGGATACTCAATGTGTTTCTGTTCGAATCGCGAACAGTGGAGAAATGATATTCATCGCCTTTCATGCTGACGAAGTCGTTTGTGATATACCATACCTTGGTGTATGGCTTGAACCCGCTATGCGTCCTCCTGAACACCCCTCCAAACTTTTTGGCCCAGTTGTAAACCGTGACATACGAGACATCAACCCCTTTTTGACGGAGGGCATCTGCGACCTCCCTGTATGTCATATCATGCCGGAAGTGAAGTGCCAGCGCATAGGTGATAATTGTCCTCGGGTATCTCATGCCGGAGAGCTCTGTGTCTGTCTTCTCTGTGAAATTCCTCCCACAGCGCAGGCATTTGTATTTCTGCATCGTGTTTCTGTCGTACCCGTTTTTCTTTACAACATTCGAGTAGCAACCCGGACAAAAAGCCATAATAATAATCGTTTTACTCAATATATAAACCTTTTTGTTAAATTGTGAGGTGTCATTTTCTGGATTTTCGACAGAAATGCAGCAAAATCCTGCGTCTAGCATCACATTATTTAACAAAACTCGCATACAAAAATGTCTATAAAAACGTCATTTATACAGAGCCAGTCCCTGAATTTTTTCGATTTTTCAGACGCATTTAATACATTGGAGGGTGTTAATTTTGGATGTGCTAAACTGATAGAAAATTCTGCATTTTTTGGAGGACAACCACTCATAACTTAACAAATCTATACCTGTATATAAAGTATTTCCCGAACCCATATAGGACCCTACTTAGGATATACTACTTACATGAAGCCGATACACACCCAGATCCTTGAGACACTTGCTTCTGGAGGGCTACCACGTAGCTTCAAGATAGACGGGAAGGCGGAGCAGCGC
>JAZGIK010000138.1:0-3239 GCA_036482035.1 Hydrothermarchaeaceae archaeon (SeqCode)
GAAAAGCTGGTAGGACACCGAAACGAGATCAAAAACGGCGCATGCTTCATCATAGGAGGGGATGTGCCGCTTTATATGGCCCACGCAGACCCGCGCCCTGAGAAGAGCACAGGAAAAATCGTTGCAGGCTCTGACCTGGATATCGTTGTAATTTTAGAAGATAATCTTCCATCAGACCTTGAAAAAGCACTTGACGAGGCCATATACGATGTGAAGTATCACCTGCTCTCAAAGCCGACCGGAAAGGAGGAGATAGACTATATCATAAAAAGGCGGTCTACGGTCGTGGAGCAGGCGGCATTTGACATCTTCGAGCACATGGTGGCGTGCAAAATCATAGATGAGGGCCGGCTTTTATGGGGCAGCGAAGAACTCTACAAGGAAATACTTTCCATATTTGATAAAAACGCGATTCCTCAAAAGCTCAAGGAGCTTAGATCGCGGGCATTTGAGCACCGGAAAAGAGCGATAGTAGCACTGCTCAAGACGGAGGAGCTCTCAGAGGACGCATACACGAAGCTGTTCACCACTACGGAGGAGTTTGGGGAGATATTTTGAATTTTTGAGGGTGCCACAACTCTCAAAGGTTTTCCTATCTTTTCTGGTTCCTTTCGCTTTAATAAGCTCATTCTTTTCTGTTTTTAAGTTGCACAGGCCAATCTATAAAAATAGGGATTGAAGCAGTTCCTGGGACTTACGGAGCTACTGGCCCTGCAGATAGGCATTCTTGTTCATTACTGCAAGCCCTATTTCCTCACTTCTGGACTCTCTAAGTACTTGAATAGCTCTGAATCAGAGCTGAGCACCAGCGTGGTCCCCTCTGCCAGAAACTTTTCGTATGCCTCCAGTGTCCTTACAAAGCTATAGAATTCGGGGTCTTGTCCAAAGGCTGCTGCGTAAATCACAGTAGCGTTTGCATCCCCCGCTCCCCTTAACTTTTTGCTTTTCTTGTAAGCCTCGGCCAAGATAACGGTCGCCTCTCTATCTGCCTCTGCCCTGATCATCCTAGCCTCCTCCTCTCCTTCGGCACGGTACATCATGGATATCTTCATCCGTTCCGCCATCATCCGGTCAAAGACACTGGCTTGTACCTCCACTGGGAGATCAGCCCTTTTTATCCTGACATCTAATACCTCCATTCCAAACTCACGCACGACCTTGTTGGCATCGCGGGCTACGGACGCCATAATAGGCTCCCTTTCAGGGCCGATTATATCCCATAAATTGTTGGCAGCGAACTCCGTCCTCAATTGGGAGGCGACGATACCATCCAGCCTGAGCCTGGCTCCTGCCTCATTTCTCACCGTTTTGTAGAATAGAAGAGGGTCAGCGATCCTCCACCTGGTGTAACTGTCCACCACCAACTTCATCTTGTCCATGGTAAGATACTCGGCGGGAGGGGCATCGGAGACCAGCACTCTCTTCTCCATGCGGTGCACCGTTTGAATGAGAGGGACTTTGAAGTTCAGACCAGGCTTGTCAACTGTCTTTACATATTCTCCCATTTGAGTAACAATCACTTGCTCCTTCTCATCTACCGTAAATGCGGCTTGGCTCCCCACAAACAGGGCAACTATTACCAATCCTATAGGTACCCATATTATATTCATTTGCCCGACCTCACTGAAACATTCCCTTGGTCTAGCACTAGATGCTGTAATAAATTGCCGCCGCCAGCCTCGGGATCGATAACAAACTTCTCGGTACCAACCAGGACACTCTCTACCATCTCTAGGTACAGCCTTTCCCTGGTCACGGTCTTTGCCTTTTGGTACTCATCAAGAATCTTGAGAAACCTGTCAGTATCACCCTCGGCACGGAGTATCCTTTCATCCCTATATGCTTCGGCAGCTTTTGTCTCCTTTTCCGCATTTCCCCTGGCTTTGGGGACCACGTCCAGAGCATATCCTCTGGACTCTTGGATAAGTCTATCCTTATCCTCCCAAGCACGAACCACCTCATGGAAGGCATCCTTCACCTCTTCGGGAGGGTCTACAGCCAGTAGCCTTACCTCGACCACGTGCAGCCCGGTCTCGTAATCATCTAACAGTGTTTGCAAAAAATCCCAGGTATCCGCTTCGACCTCGGGCCTGCCCTCGATCATGGCATAATCGATGGGGGTGTTACCGATAACACCCCTGAGGGCGACTTCAGTGGCAAAATGAAGAGCCAGCTCTGGATCTTTAACCTTAAACAGGAATTGTGTGGCATTTTTTACCCTGTACTGCACCAGAACCTGGATATCAGCTATGTTTTTGTCCCTCGTGAGCATCAGCGATTCCTCCGGCACTCGTTCGTGTACCGATGGCATTCCTATCTCTTCTGCTTTCACTGTCCTGAAGCCGATCTCGGCCCTCCTTATCGTCTCCATGTTAACCACATCGTGCGCTTGGATGGGCCAGGGCAGGCGGTAATTTAATCCCGGGTCTGTCTGTGCCACAAACTTCCCGAATTGCCTTTCCACACCCACCTCACCTGGTCCAACGACATATATCCCTGATAAAAGCCATATTACTGTCAAGGCTACCAACCCACCCCTAACAAGCCTTATTTGTCCCCCCTTCATAAGCCTCCGTGAAAGCTCCTCCAGCCTCCATGCAATATCCTCCCATGGTATACCTCTGGCGCTCGGGTCTGGGCCTTCCTCGTCGGGCTTTTTTCTTTGCTTAACCACTTCAACTCTCTTGCTGTTTTTTTAAAAGGTACTACTCTACATCTAATGAACGACTATATAACCGTTTACAGTCGTACCGTTGCAGAAGCCACTCCAGGAAAAGGGTCGAAACGGATTTATCCTCAATTAAATCCTAGCGAGATTTTTAGAGCGTCTAAACCCGTCTTCCCACCAATCCCACAACCGTCTTCAGCATTCTGTCTCTATTGTTTTCATCTAGTCTGTAAATCGCTACATCCTCCCTATTTTTTATACCTTCTACAACTGGATGCCTCGACCTGAAATGGATGGTTGCGAGAATGCATTTATCGGAATCAAACGCAGCATTTATAACCTCAATAAATCTATTGCTGCAAAGCTCCATGGGTCCTATTTCATCGATTACCACAACATCACATTTTTCGATGGCATTGCCAATCGCATTCACGCCAACTTCATCGAGGTCGTTTAGATTGACACGGTATTTCCCTATTCTCGGACCTGTTTTTTGATTTACATGCGCCAAAACACCCTCTTCTTCTGTGGATATGTCAATAATTTTGAATCCTTTCCTTGATCCACTTTC
>JAZGIK010000139.1:0-4782 GCA_036482035.1 Hydrothermarchaeaceae archaeon (SeqCode)
TAGCCCTTCGCCAGGTGCATGCAATACTCGGACTTCCCGACACCCGGAAGCCCAATCAGAAGGACGCTATACGTTTTAGGGAATTCAATCATTTCTATTTCACACCCGCAGGAACACTGGGATATAATTCTGGACCTTAATCTAAGATAAATATTACTAATTTTAGACAATGCCAATAAAATCCCAATTTTTAAATATCCCTGCAACATATTAGTGCAGGAGGAGTGATTATGGATTACAGGAGAATCATACCGTGTCTGGACGTAAAAGACGGCCGCCTTGTCAAGGGCGTCAACTTCGTCAATTTGAAGGATGTGGGCGACCCGGCAGAGAACGGCAGGGCCTACAGTGAGGCCGGGGCAGACGAGCTGGTGTTTCTGGACATAACGGCCACCATTGAGAACCGAAAGACCATGCTGGACGCCGTCAAGAGGACCGTGGAGAACATCTCGATACCGCTGACTGTGGGAGGCGGGATCGGGAGCTTGGAGGATATCCAGAAGCTCATGGACGTGGGTGTATCCGGAATCTCCATCAATACAGCTGCAGTGCGCAACCCTGACCTGGTGAGGGAAGCATCGGAGAGATTCGGAAGCGAAAGGGTCACCATTGCCATAGATACCCGGGCCTCGTCAGAGGTTCCTTCTGGCTTCGAGGTCATGGTGGCAGGGGGCACCGAGCCAACGGGAATTGACGCCGTGGAATGGGCCAGAAGGGTGGAGGAGCTTGGCGCAGGCCAGATACTGCCCACGAGCATGGACGCCGACGGAACCCAGGCAGGGTACGACATCCCCGTGACCAGGGCCATAGCCGATGCAGTGGACCTGCCGATAATCGCCTCGGGCGGAGCAGGAGAGCTAGAGCACCTCTATGAGGCCATCGTAGAGGGCGGCGCAGACGCCGTACTGGTGGCATCCATCGCCCACTTTGGAAAATTCACGATAAAAGAGATGAAGGAATACCTGGCCGGGAAGGGGATTAAGGTGAGGATGTAGTAGAATCAGCCCAGCCGCAATTTCCTGATGCAAGCGCTACCGAAGGGGCCGATCTCGTCATCGAAAAATGAAATGAAATAGCACGAGGTGATGGCCTTCCCGCATCTTGTGCAGTTGGCCTCGCATGCGGCCTTTTTTATCTTCGGGACCTCGAAGTCAAAGTCATCGCTTATAACGACACGTTTTTTGTCGCGCGTTATCACGCCGCGTTCCTCGGCCGCCTTGAGCACTTCCTTCACGTGGACCTTTGTAATGAGTTCGATAAGCTCAACGGCCTCTTTCACCGATATCTCTTTTTCTTTTACAGCCGCCAGAAGCCCGAGCGCACGCTCGATTTCCATACAAAGCTTTAAAAGCCTTTTTTACTCTAATAGCTTTCGAATGGTGGACAAGGCAGAAAGTCAGGTGAATCTAAGGGAACTGGAGGAGAGCGTCCAGAAGAGATGGAAAGACGGTTCTATTTTCGAAAAAAGCGTTGACCTGCTGAAGGATAGAGATAAATACTATTTTCTGGACGGCCCGCCGTATGCCAGCGGTGCAGTCCATCTTGGAACTGCCTGGAATAAAATCCTGAAAGATGCAATCGTGCGCTACATCGTAATGAACGGCAAAAACGTCCGCCGCCAGGCGGGTTGGGACTGCCACGGCCTCCCCATCGAGGTAATGGTGGAGCGAAAGCTCGGCATAAAGAACAAAAAGGAAATAGAGGACTTTGGGATTGAGAAATTTATCAAAGAGTGCAAGAGTTGGGCCCATGAACATATAAAGTTGATGTCCTCACAGTTCGAGCGACAGGGGGTCTGGCTCGACTGGGAAAGTCCCTACATGACGCTTACAGACGATTATATCGAGGCTGCCTGGTGGACCATAAAGAAGGCGTGGGAAAAAGAGCTTTTGGCCAGATACCTGCGCGTCGTGACATGGTGTCCAAGATGCGAGACCGCGCTTGCGGAGGCCGAGATAGAATACGCCGACAGAAGCGACCCCTCGATATTTGTAAAGTTCCCTTTGGTAGATAGGGAGGGAGAGTACATACTCATCTGGACTACAACGCCATGGACTTTGATATCCAACCTCGCAGTCATGGTGCATCCGGATTTTGAGTATGTCCGTGCGAAAACAGATGGCGGCATATTCATACTGGCAAAGGAACTTGCACCTATCCTGAAAGAAAAGTTTGGGCTTGAATACGAGATTTTGCAGACGCTGAACGGCGGTGACCTTGAGGGTGTCAAATACAGAAATCCCTTGTCAGAGATAATAAACGTGAACCCGGAAAGCCCGAATGCATATTCCGTCATCCTTGCAGAGTTCGTGAGCCTTGAGGAGGGGACAGGATGCGTGCATACAGCACCTGGCCACGGCCCGGAGGACTTTGAGGCGTGCCAGCCTTACGGTATAGATGTCATTTCACCCATCGACGAGCGCGGTGCATTCACAGAGGAAGGAGGAAAGTACCAGGGGCTTATCACGAAGAAGGACGACAAAGTAATAATAAGAGATCTGGATGAAGAGGGTGCGTTACTCCTTTCAGACACAATCTCGCACAGGTACGGGCACTGCTGGAGATGCAATACCCCGATTATCTACCGTGCAACAAAGCAGTGGTTCATAAAGGTCTCAGAGCTAAAAGACCAGATGCTAAATGAAATCAAGAAAGTGAAATGGGTGCCGGAGTGGGCAGGTTCAGCCAGGTTCAAGGACTGGGTGGAAAATGCAAGGGACTGGACGATATCAAGGCAGCGCTACTGGGGCATACCGCTTCCAATCTGGAGATGTACGTCTTGCGATGAGATAGATGTAATGGGCTCAAAGGAAGAGCTGGAAAGCAAAGGAAGCGCTGTAGAAGAGCTTCACAAGCCGTACGTGGACGATGTCAAATTAAAATGCAAATGCGGCAGTGAAATGCTCCGGGTGCCCGACGTACTGGACGTGTGGTTCGACTCAGGGGTTGCATCGTGGGCATCCCTCGGCTATCCGTCGAAAGAAGATGAGTTCGAGTGGTATCCCATAGATTTCATAACAGAGGGGCACGATCAGACCAGAGGCTGGTTCTATTCAATGCTCGGCTGCGGAATACTCGCCTTTGGCGAGATTCCGTACAGACAGGTGTTGATGCACGGGTTCATCCTCGACGAAAAGGGTGAAAAGATGTCAAAATCGCTTGGAAACGTTGTCACCCCGGAGGAGGTAATAGAAAAATACAGCGCGGAGGTCCTGCGTTTTTATGTGCTGTGGGCAAACAAGCCCTGGGACGACCTGCGCTTTAACTGGGAGGAGGTCAAGGTCATAAGCAAGATGTTCAACATCCTCTGGAATGCATACGTTTTTGCCACCACCTACATGAGCATCGATACCTTCGACCCTGCAAAACACAAAAATCCGGAGTACAAAACCGAGGACAGATGGATTCTATCGCGTCTCAACTCCACGATGAAAGAGGTGACGGAAGGATTTGAGATGTTCAATGTGCATACGGTGACGAGGGCCCTGCACGATTTCATTGTTGAAGACCTGAGCAGGTGGTACATCCCCCTGATAAGACATCGCACGTGGATTGAGAAGGACGACCCAGAGAAGATTTCTGCCTACGCGGCTCTCTATGAGGTGCTGACGAAGCTCACTACGATAATGGCACCCATATCTCCGCACATCACAGA
Source organism: Hydrothermarchaeaceae archaeon (SeqCode) (assembly GCA_036482035.1). GTDB lineage: Archaea > Hydrothermarchaeota > Hydrothermarchaeia > Hydrothermarchaeales > Hydrothermarchaeaceae > JAHJSX01. The sequence goes on from JAZGIK010000139.1 coordinate 3,656, forward strand.
GGAGATGTACCGAAATCTCGTCGGTGCAAAAGAGAGCGTACATTTTGAGAGTTGGGTCGAATGTGACGAAAATGCAATCGATACTCAGTTAGAGAAAAACATGAATTTAACTAGGAAATACGTGGAGGCAGAGGCAGCAGCCAGGGAGAAAAGCGGCATCAAAAGGAGGTGGCCGGTTCTCGAAAGTTACTACATAAGAGATAAAGAATCTGATGAATCATTGGAAATATTGGAAGACATAGTCACAACTGCTACAAGTACGCTGTCCTTTAAAGTCAAGGAGCCCGGGTGGAAGATACCAGAAGAATATTCGACCGTTGACTTTGAATTTGGTAGCGTCGCTCTTAATACTGAAAAAACCGACGAAATACTGGCCAGAGGATACGCAAGAGAAGTGGTCAGGAGAATCCAGCAGATGAGAAAGGGCGAAAATCTTGACATCGAAGCGTTCATCAAGGCAAACGTCGAGGTCAAAGATGAGATTGCGAATTTACTGGAAAGACAGCACGATTATATATCCACCGAGACCAGAGCAAAGATTCTAAACATAGCAAGCAAACTCGAGCACGAAGGCACCGAAAAGGAGTGGAATATCAATAAAAACACGTTCAAAATCTCCATATCGGAGATTTAGAGGCAAAAGTTTCCAGTGAAAAGAAATATAAATAACAGCGGAGCAACTTATAGCAGGTGGAGAGAGAAATGGGCGTATCTATCACCCTAGCATCTGGCAAAGGCGGCACTGGAAAGACCACTATTTCTGCAAACCTCGGCGTGGCATTGGCCCAACTTGGGAGGAACGTAATAATACTTGACGCAGACGTTGAGATGGCAAACCTCGAGCTTCATCTGGGTCTGGAGGGCATGAAGACAACTCTTCACACTGTACTTGCTGGAGAGGCTAACATAGAGGATGCAATTTATAATGGCCCTGGAGGTGTGAGAGCCGTACCTGCAGGAATGAGTCTCGACAGCCTAAGAAAAATAGAGTATGACAGGCTGAAAAATGTTCTAAACGAATTAATGGGAATGTGCGGGATTTTGCTGATAGATGTGCCTAGCGGAATAGGCAGAACTGTCGTTGTAACTATATCGGCGGGAGAGGATATACTGCTTGTAACGACCCC
>JAZGIK010000140.1:0-2484 GCA_036482035.1 Hydrothermarchaeaceae archaeon (SeqCode)
ACTGTATGATTGAGAGCTACGATTTTGGCAGGATTGTGATAGATGGAAAGGCCTACACCAGCGATGTGATTATATTCCCTGACAGGGTTTTGAGCAACTGGTGGAGAAAAGAGGGCCATGCGCTTGACATTGAAGACCTCAAGGAGGTCATCGAATTCAAACCCAAAATTCTTGTAGTCGGTACCGGGCATTCTGGACTAATGAAACCCAAAAACGAGACGCTAAAATTTCTGGAATCGAAAGGAATAGAGGTCATCGTAGAGAAAACCAGAAAGGCCTGCGATGTTTTAAATTCACTGATTGCCAATGCCGTTGGCGCCTTTCACTTGACGTGCTGAATCATGGACTTAGAAGGCTTTGTCAGGAGAAGAATTATCAGAGGGGTAGATGAAGCAGGGATCTTAAAAGAGTTGAACGAAGCCCTGCAGGAATTTAAAGACTGGAGTGAAGAGAAACGGCTGAAGTTTTCACAGGCCGTTATAGACGAAGTAAACATCACAGAGCAGCGTATTGACGACCCATTTTTAAAAATGCTCTTGGAGTATCCAAGAACCGGCGTTACTATGGGAGAATTTGGTGTGGGCTCTCGCGGAGAGGGGGACTTCTTTGTCCACAGGAATCTGGCCGAGATTATCAAAACAACTGCTGTGGTTGACGCCACACAGCAGGACGATGCGGGCGTCGTAAGGGGTGAGGGAAAATACGTCACGGTCGCAATCGATGGCATGCACTCGCGATTGAGTGAATTCCCATATCTTGCAGGGTTTCACGCAGCGAGGGCCGCGCTTAGAGACGTCTATGTAATGGGCTCGAAGCCTGTTGCCCTTATATCGGACCTACACCTGGCAGACGATGGAGACGTGGGGAAGCTGTTCGACTTTACTGCTGGTGTCGGCACTGTGTCAGAACTGACTGACGTGCCCACGGTTGCAGGTAGCACGCTGAGGATTGGCGGTGATATGGTGCTGGGGGACCGACTCGTGGCAGCAGTTGGAGCCGTTGGGATTTCTTCAGAAAGACCGACGGCCAGGAAGAACGTCAAAGTCGGCGATGTGATACTCCTGACAGAAGGGGCAGGCGGGGGCACAATCACGACAATTGCACTCTACAATGGATATTTCGATGTGGTAATGGAAACCCTGAACGTGGATTTCATGCATGACTGCAGGCAAATTCAGAAGGGCGGCCTCCTGCCGAAAATACATGCAATGACGGATGTCACCAACGGGGGCCTGCGGGGAGATGCGGCTGAGATTTCAAAGACTTCCGGCCACAAGCTTCTGTTCTATGAGGACATGCTCGACAAGCCGGTCAACGGGCGGGTGCTTGAGATGCTAAAAGAGCTTGAAATCGACCACCTCGGCATATCCACAGACTCGCTCATGCTAATCCTCCCGCAGGAATATGTTGTGGATGTTAAGAAAACCCTAAATAATGTCTACGAGGTTGGGCGTGTAGAGAAAGGAACTGGAGCCAGAATCTTAGGTGAAAAGGAGAGAGATTTCACCCCCCTGTTCAGGGAATCTGCATACACAAAAATTAAAAAGGTTGTTGGAGAAAGGTCTCCAGAGCACATAGAATCGATTAAAGAAAACATAATCAAAGCGAGAAAACTTTCCATTAATAAAAAGGAGCAAGTTAAAACTGGAGTGTATAAAAATGAAAAAAGGTACAGATGAACTAAAGCGAGGACTGGCTCAGATGCTGAAGGGAGGGGTTATAATGGACGTGACAAATGCCGAACAGGCAGTCATTGCCGAGGAAGCGGGTTCTGTATCTGTCATGGCTCTGGAAAGAGTGCCTGCAGATATTAGAGCGGCTGGTGGGGTAGCAAGAATGGCAGACCCCAAGAAAATAGAGGAGATAATGGATGCGGTAACCATTCCTGTGATGGCAAAGGTAAGGATAGGCCACTTTGCGGAGGCCCAGATACTTGAATCGATGGGAGTCGATTTTATCGACGAAAGCGAGGTATTGACGCCTGCAGATGAGCATAATCACATAGATAAAACAAAATTCAATATCCCATTTGTCTGCGGTGCCAGAAACCTTGGAGAAGCTCTTAGGAGAATCGGCGAAGGTGCTGCAATGATAAGGACGAAAGGAGAGGCTGGAAGCGGCGATGTTGTAGAGGCCGTGCGGCACATGCGCGAGATTACGGGACACATGAAAAGGATTCAGACCATGCCGGAGGAAGAGCTCATGGCCGAGGCCAAGAAAATTGGTGCCCCCATCAACCTTGTAAAGGAAACAGCGAAACTCGGAAGGCTGCCCGTTGTGAACTTTGCGGCAGGGGGAATAGCGACCCCAGCAGATGCCTCGATTATGATGCAGTTGGGCGCAGATGGCATATTTGTGGGCTCTGGAGTCTTCAAATCAGAAACCCCGGCGGAACGAGGGAAGGCAATAGTACTCGCTACCGCCCACTATGATGACCCAAAAATTCTCGCAGAGGTTTCAAAGGGTATAGGTGACCCCATGAAG
>JAZGIK010000141.1:0-2790 GCA_036482035.1 Hydrothermarchaeaceae archaeon (SeqCode)
GCAAGACTCGAGATATTTAAAGTACACACGAAGAACATGCCGCTTGATAAAGACGTAGACCTGGACGAGCTTGTCAAGGATACTGATATGTATGTAGGTTCTGACATAGAGGCACTGTGCCGCGAAGCGGCGCTGACTGTCATAAGAGAGACTTTAGCAGGGAGAGGAAATCTCGATAAAAAGAAGGTCATGCAAAAACACTTCAAAGGGGCGATGAAGAAGATAAGGCCCAGCATTACAGAAAAAGTTATAGAGTCGTACGAGGGCTTTTTGAAGAGATACGAGACCAGAGAACTGGAAAAATTGAGCTACGTGGGATAAAGTCCACCTAAGATTTAAATACTTGGACAAATTAAATTGTCTATGGTGGAGTCGAATGACAAAAGTAACGGGTGAATCTCTTCTTGGAAGGAATGTTGTGAGTGACAGAGGCACGGTTATAGGAAAGCTTGTCGATTTGTCTATAGAAACTTTAGCCGGCAAGGTTATGATGCTCATAGTAAAGCCTGACAAGTCAATAGAAAAGAAATATTTCAGATTGAATGAAAGGGGCGAAATCCTAATACCGTTTACTGCTGTAAAGGCAGTAAAAGACGTGCTGATAATAACAGACGGCGGCATCCCCAGGGCATAGGAACGACAGATATTATCACGTTAGTTTTGCATTTTGTTGAATTCGTTTTTGAATTTGGAAAGTCTATTTTCCAGAACTGCATCTCGTGCTTTTCTCATGAGCTCTCTGAGGAAATGGAGGTTGTGTATGGTAATAAGGCGCATGCCGAGTGTCTCATATGCTACCATTAGATGGCGTATGTAGGCCCTTGTGTACTTCTGGCAGGCGTGGCAGTTGCATCCCTCCTCTAGAGTGGAAAAATCTTTGGTATATTTGCCACGCGTTATATTGTAGCTCCCGTTCATGGTATAAACTGTATTGTGCCTCGCATTTCTTGTTGGGAATGCGCTGTCGAATATATCCACGCCCCGAGAAATGGACTCGAGAAGCTCGCCGGGAGATCCAACGCCCATGAGGTATCTTGGCCTTTCTTTAGGCAGCAAAGGCAATGTGTATTTTAGAACCTCGAACATCTTTTTTTTGGGCTCGCCTATTGACAAACCTCCAATTCCGTATCCATCGAAATCCATTTCAACGAGGCTCGATGCAGACTTTTCTCTCAGGTCGCGGAACGTGCCGCCCTGTACGATGGCAAACAGCTGTTGATTGCTGTGGTTGTGCACCATTTTGCTTCTTTTGGCCCAGTCTGTCGTTCTTATAATCGAGCCTTTAATATAGTCGTAGTCCTTTCCGTATGGAGGGCAGTCGTCCAGCACCATAGCGACGTCGCTTTCAAGCGCCTCCTGAACCTCAATGCACTTTTCCGGGGTGAACATATGGCGCGTCTCGTCGAACGGAGAGCGAAACGTGACTCCTTTTTCAGCGACACTAAAAAGGAATTCTTTTTTTAGCATCTGGAACCCTCCGCTATCTGTGAATAATGTCCGGTCCCAGTTCATAAAACGGTGCAGCCCAGCGGCCTTTTCAATTACGTCAATCCCGGGCTTCAGATATAAAATGAAAGCATTTGAAATGATGGCTTCAATGCCTATATTCAGGAGCTCGTCGGAACTCAGGGTCTTTACACCGCCCTTTGTTGCAACTGGCATGAAGCATGGTGTATCCACGGTTCCGTGAGCGGTACGGAGTTTGCCCGCTCTCGCATTTTCGTCCTCATCCACGATTTCGAACATGTTATTTCTTAGATTTTGTGAGGACCTTTGGCCGTTTGCCAACGAGAACCATGTCCTCGATTCTTACCCCGAAGTCTCTGTACACGCCCGGCTCGATAGTAACAACCATTCCTTTTTCAAATTTGCCGTTTGCACGCTTTCCTATATTTGGGGGCTCATGGATTTCGAGGCCCACACCATGACCTGTTGAATGCAGAAGAAATTTTTCAAGTCCATATTCTCTCAAGACCTTTCTGACTTCTATATCTGGATTTTTCAAGCTGTTTCCTTCGTAGCACTCCTTTATCCCTGCCTTCTGGGCCTCTAAAACGATGCGATATATCTCTCCAAAACCCTTGGTTAAATCACTAAAAAATGTGCGTGCCATATCTGTGTGGTATCCATTAACGCGTGCGCCAAGGTCCACGATGGTCGGGTAATTGATATCCACTGCTTTTTTTGTAGGCTTGTGATGAGGGATTGCAGAATTTTCTCCTCCTGCGACGATCACGTCGAATGCGGGTTCTGCCCAAGTTTTTATAAGAAATTCTATCTCAGCTACGCACCCCCTTTCCGTTTTTCCGCCCCCCAGCATGCTCTGGACTTCTCCCATAACAGCATCTGATATCCTTGCGGCTTTTATGATATGCTTTATCTCCTCTTTGTCCTTCACCATCCGCATTTTCCCAAGGAATTCCATGTCGAAGGCCTTTTTGCCTTTGAGGTGTCTTTCCTGGAATTTAAGCGACATGACGTCCTTCTCCACCCCGACGTTCTTGTACCTGATTTTAAGGGCTCTTTTAAGGCTCTTGACGGTCTTGACGTCTAGGGGGGTCTTTTTTGCAAGCGAGGCGTCCATCTCTGATACCATCAGCAATGGCGAATCCTTCAAGAGAAGTATTGTTCTGGATGTAGGCTCAAAGCCTGTAAGATAGAAGATATTTTCAGGTTTTAGCACTATTCCGCACTCTAAATCCATTTCCCCCAACAAATCCAGTGCCCTCTCAATCCTCATATAAATAGGTTCCACTAGCGCCAACATATATCTTTCGCTACTCAATAGAC
>JAZGIK010000142.1:0-3115 GCA_036482035.1 Hydrothermarchaeaceae archaeon (SeqCode)
CCTTAAATTCATCAAGTTTATCCTTAATCTCAAAATCTTTTACAATTTTCAACTCAGGGATGCTAAAAATCAGGTCACTTAAAGAGCTGGCAATATCCTTCCCAAGATTTCGTTTAACATTTTCAAGCATCTCAGCTATACCATATTCGGAAATCACCGGATAAAATACCTCACCTCTACAGGCAGAAATGATTTTTGCAGAACTCGATTCTGGAAAATAAAGCATATTAACAAAAATATTTGTATCTAAGTAGGCTTTCACTCAAAGTGCTTCCTGAAGATTTCTTTTCGTGTGAGTTTTAAAGATTTTAATATCTCGCCCTGTGAGGGCGTTTTTATTCCGCTGGCCTTTACCTGCTCTTGGATTTCCATGATAAGGTCATCTAAGGTTATCTTACCTTTTTGTATCAGGCCTCTAATAATCTTTGAGGAGTTAATGTCTTCAGCATCCACTTCCATATCCCATATATTGATTATTAACATTTATAAATCTGGCGGGTTATTTTAGAAACATGAAAGCCCTACTTGTCATCGACATGCTAAAGGACTTCGTAAACGAGGACGGTGCGTTCCCTGTACCGGATGCAAAGACGCTAATCGAACCTATAAACAGAGAGACTAAGAAATTCAGGGAGGAGGGAGCACCGATTATATTCGCCTGCGATGCCCACGACGAGGACGACATGGAATTCCTTGCATGGCCGAAGCATGCAGTCGATGGGACAGAGGGCGCGGAAGTAATCGACGAGCTTGACAGACAGGACGAAGACATAATTTTAAAGAAAAAGCGCTATTCTGCTTTTTTTGATACAGATTTGGATAAAATACTAAAAGAAAAAGGAATAGAAACGCTCGTACTTACTGGGGTGCTTACAGACATCTGTGTGATGCACACGGCGGCAGACGCTGCCATGAGAAATTACAAGGTAATCGTGCCGGAAGACTGTGTGAAATCCGTCACAAAGGAGGCCCACGACTGGGCAATAAAGCACATGAAAGATATCCTGCTGGAAGTCGAAGTGAAATAATGTACGAGTCCTTGGAAGACAAATTTATTGAATGCAAGTTCTGCGATTTTGTGGGGGAGTTCAAATACGAGATGACGGAGGAGGCCTTTCTCGTGAAATGCCCTTCCTGTGGTAAAGTGAACTACGAAATCGAAAGGGATAAGATCGACGCCCTGGTGCAAGAAGTAATAAGAGGTTCCATAGGAGATATAAAGAGGTCTAGGGATTGGATAGAGCCAGGATAACCATCGGGGATATTTCTCTGGAGGCGGAGCTGTTTCAAACACCTACGTCTTTGAAGGTAATAAAAGCCCTGCCCATTGAATCAGAGGCCAACAGGTGGGGAGATGAAGTCTATTTCGACACAGGCGTTGAGGCCGAGATAGAAGAGGACGCTAAGGACGTATTTGACGTCGGGGACATCTGCTACTGGCCAAAAGGCAATGCCATTGCCATATTCTTTGGGCCGACACCTGTAAGCACGGGCACGGAATGCAGAGCCTACGAGCCAGTGAACCTGATTGGAAGAATAAAGGGAGACGTCGAGGTCCTCAAACAGGTCAAGAATGGAGATGCCGTAAGGGTTGAATTAGCCTGAAATTACATACCTGCCCGTGAAATCTGTGCAAGAATCTTCAGACCCTCTTCCGTGGCGATGTAGGCATCCTTTTCCTTTTTGACAAGGCCCCTTTCAGAGAGTTCATTTATAGATTTTTCCACCATCGGGCGGCTGATTCGAAGCTTGTGTGAGATGCTCTGAGGATTCGCTTTAGACCTGAGGGCCTCCAATATCCTGAGCCTGCGCCTATCCGCCTTTAAGAAACCGATTGTTGCTACGTTCGTGTTCATACCTCCAGATTTCTTACCTGTTCTATGGCATAATCCTTTATTTTTTTGACGGTTGGAAATTTGCCCACTATCTTCCCGTTTTTAACAATCGGCGAGAGCATACTTTTCATTTGCAATTTGCATAAATCGCATTTGACATCGCCCGAGCTTTTGTACACAATCTTGCTTTTCTGGCAGGTAGGGCACCTATAGACCTCTTTTTTTCCGCCGAACTTCCCTCTCTTTGCGACGGGCTTTCCTTCCATCTCGGTAATATCCATTGCGAAGTCTATGGTTCTGGCATTGCTGATGCACGTGCCTATGCCGAAGCCGTCCACGTTTTTGAGTTCTTCGAGGTCCTTTTCGTCAATACCTCCGGACACGAATATCTTTATGTCTTTGTATCCGCGGATCTCCAGCTCCCATCTGACCTCGTCTACCATAGCCTTCATGTCACCCCTTCTTGACCCGGGAGTGTCGAGCCTCATTCCGTAAAGGTCTTTTATAGCCCCGGCAGCCATGATGGCCCCCTCCTTTTCATCGGAATAGGTGTCAATGAGCGCAATTCGCGGCACCTTTTTGTCTATGACCTCGTCGAAGTACTGCCATGCCTTCACCTGGTCGCCCACGGTTATTATCAGGGCGTGCGGCATCGTGCCAGACGATTTCTCCCCGATTAGCTTCTCGGCTGCAACGCAGGAGAAGCCGTCCACACCGCCGATATATGCTGCGCGGTCTATCATCGGCGACAGCACCGGATGTATCCTCCTCACGCCAAAGCTCAGTAGCGTCCTGGCACCGGCCAGCTTTTTTAGCCTTGCAGATTTTGTTGCAATCCCCGAGGACTGGCATATGAGCCCCAAAAGCGGGGTCTCAAGCTCGGCGAAGATTCGATAGTTTCCCTCTATCCTCACGACTGGCTCTCCGGGATAGAAGACGCTCCCTTCTGGCATCGCATAAACATCGACCTTGCAGCCCTCGAATAGCTTTGCGACTTCTTCAATACCTCCGAGTATTCCCCATTTGTAGTCAGGGGGCAGAGAGCTTGCAGTGCACTCTGCCACGACACGCCTGTCTATCTTCTTTTTTTCCAGCACCTCTTTCGCACGCGAAAAGTAGATGTCTGTAGTTTTTCCTTTCTTTATCTCCTCCTCGGTTGCGACATGAAACATACAATGTTATATATGTAATTTGACTTAAAAAGATGCCTCATGAAGGTCGCTTTGATAGGATGTGGGTTCATAGGCCAGACAATTGCAGGCGCTATAAAAGAAGGCGCA
>JAZGIK010000143.1:0-4174 GCA_036482035.1 Hydrothermarchaeaceae archaeon (SeqCode)
ATAAAAACTTATCTTGTAATCTTGGTTATGGTTGAATTTCTTTCAGCTTCTACCCAGTCTGTGGCCACATCTGCAAAGGAACCTATTGTGCCCTGCAGTGAAAAGATAGCGAGTGCCGCAACAATCACCCCCCCGGTAATCAGTATAAACTCAATACTGACCTGGGCCCTCTCTACATTGAGGAAACTTTTCAATCCCCACATGACAGTTACTCTTCGACTTTTTCTTCGGGCGTTTCTTGTGTTTCTTCTGCAGGTTCTTCCCCTGCTTCCTCTTTCGACGATTCAGGTACCTCTGTCTCTGACGCTTGTTCTGCTTCTTCAGCTTGTTCAGGAGCTCCTTCCTCGTACCTGCTTATAACGGTCTTTACCAGGATGTCCCTCGCTTCTCTCGTTATGGGGTGGAATATGTCTTTAAATTCTCCCGTTTTCTTGTTCTTGGATGCGGGCATTCCTACCCAAAATCCTGCCTCCCCTTCCAGCACTCTCAAACCGTGGATCACATAGGCATCGTCCAGTGTCACGGCAGCATACGCTCTCAGGTTTCCAGTTCCTTCTACTCTATATACTCTCACATCTGTTATTTCAGCCATATTTTTTCACCTTTTTTTGTTTGGTAAAAGGGAGTTTTGAGACTTGAGTTAATAAAGTTTGTGCTAGCATAGTAAAAATGTTTTTATTCCCTGTGAAAAGGATAGATATTATGCGCATCTTGTTTATACATCCGAAATTCCCGTACCGGGGCAAGGACATGTTTCCGATAGGACTGGGCTACCTTGCAAGCGCTGTTGAGGATATAGCCGAGATATTTGTTATCGATGAGAATCTCGAGGAGTTTTTGGTTGACAGGGTGAAGGAGATAAATCCAGATATAATTGGAATAACGGCCACGACCCCGTCCTTCCAGAGAGCAGTAAAAATCGTAAAAGTGCTCAGTGGCACGGATGCAAAGATAGCGATAGGGGGCACGCATGCGACTTTCATGCCGGAAGAGGCCCTGAATACCGGAGCGGACATCGTAGTGAGGGGTGAAGGCGAGGCCACGTTCAGAGAGCTTGTCGAGGGCCAATCTCTCAAAGACATAAGTGGAATTTCATATACAGAAAATAAAAAAATCATTCACAACCCGGACCGGGGGCCCATAGAAGACCTCGACACTATTCCGTTCCCTGCCCACAGATTTTTTCCCACAGACCAGTACGGCATTATGTCGATAACGACAAGCAGGGGCTGCCCCTATTCATGCTCTTACTGCAGCGCGGCGAGGTTCTGGGGTAAGAAGGTAAGATACCGCTCCCCCGAGAACGTGCTTGAGGAATTGAGGCTGGTAAAGGAACTTGGATTCGACCTCGTGAAATTCATGGACAGTACTTTCACGATTGACAAGAAACGCGCGATAGAGATCTGCAGGCTGATAAAAGAGGAGGACCTCGACATAAACTGGAGCTGTGAGACGCGCGCAGACGCACTAAACGATGAACTGCTGAGGGCCCTCTCTGAAGCGGGCTGCACACTTATATGTATAGGCGTGGACTCTGCGTGCGATGAAGTGCTCGATAAAAACAACCGCCGAATTGATTCGAGCACAATGAAGAACGCATTCGAAAACATAAAAAAACACGGATTGCACACAAGGGCATACATCACTTTCGGACTCCCCGGGGAAACGCACAAAAGCGTGGAGAAAACTGTGAATTTTCTGGATGACATCAAGCCCGACCAGATTCTGCTGTCGCTGGCTACTGCATACCCCGGCACTGAGCTGTGGGGAGGGCCTTACATAGACGTTCACGAAAACTGGATATCTAAATTCAGGGGCCACGGCACAGGCGGAAAACTGTATTTACCCGAGAGCATTACGAGGAAAGAGTATGTGAGGCTCGCAGATTACATGTGGTCCGAGGTAAAGAAAATCAATAGAGCTAAGTCAGAAATGGCTGGATGAGCTCCTCTTCGATTTCCTTCTGCGAGCTGCCACTATCGTACATTTCAATGAGCCTTTTGGCATGCCTGTTGGCATTTTCGTGGCCCGTTTTCCTTGCCGCTTCTATGACCCTCCAATCCGCCTTTTCCCTGAACGACTCAAATGCTGTTACAATCTCCGGGAAAATCATCTTTCTAAATCCCCAGATAAGTGCAACGTAAAAGCCAAGAGAGCCCTCCTTTTCTTTATCGATTATGTATCGAAGCGTGCCGTGCTCGTTCGTGTCTGCCAGAATATCCTTCACTGCCCTTGCAAATTTTTCTATGGAGGTAAGCGGAAAAGAGCTTACTATCTCCTCCCATTTTTCGTCAGGGAACACCGTGTCCATGGCCTCGCCTATCTCATGGTGAATATAAGACTCGAGCTCCTCTCTAGCGACGCGATCTACCTCTTCAGCATCGACGTTCCCGATGTCAACGCCATAATATGCGAACGCGTGCTTTAGCAGTCCTTTTCCGGTGAACTTGAACTCTGCTATCTTTCCCCACATGAAGGACCTTGCAGGTTGCGTTCTCACAAATATCTTCTCCCCCTGAAACAAGGCCGGGGTTGTGATAAGGTCCCTTGCAAGCTCCCTTCCGAGGATGAAAATTTTGTGCCCGTCCTCTGTGCGCGATTCCTCTTTTTTGGCAAGGAAAAATGAGGGCTTCATTGCAGCGACGTAGCCAGCTCCGTAAACGAATCCCTCTGGCTCCAGTATCTCGTTGATGCTGTCTGCGTCAAATGGGTCGTATTCCGCACCGTCGATAACGATGTTCTTGTAATCATTAGCCCTGATTTTCTTCCACTTTTCCTCTTTTTCCCCCACCCAGTCCATAAGCTCGGGATTATCGATTTTTACCCACAGGTCAATACCCTCGGACCACCTGTAGAGGTCCATGAGCATTATCAAAAGCCCGCAAATGGTGTAGGAGCCCCAGTGCTTTGCATCCGATAGCTCGCAGTTCTCCTGCACCTGTTTGGCGATGTCTTCAATGGCCATTGATATACAGTGTACAGTAGGGCATTAATGCTTTTCGATTTAATAATCCACTCCGATCCCCAGGAAATCCTGCCTGCCGGCGAGGACGTCTCTTGCGATTTCTGCACTGCCCCTCGCTGCTGTGTAACCATTTATTTTGAACACACGCGCGGTGCCCGCAAGCGATTCATTCAGGGGACCGAACACGTTTTTATGCACGCCCGCGGTCCCTGTAATCACAAATGCGTCGGGCTTTATCTCGCCCAGAAATGAGACAATCTCCATTCTTGCGCTCAATACGAGGGCCTCCCGTGCCAGTTTCAGGTCTTCAGCATCGGCATCGAGTATTTCTTTTGCCTTTTCAGTTTTCGAGATTTTTTTCACTCCGGACGAGTAAAACGCCTCGTTCGCTGTCATCTCGCCTGCATCTATCTTGCGGATGGCTTCCAGGTCGAGGGGGCCGTGCGATAGCCCTGCAGCGCCGAGGCACGCATCGATGGCCCCGAAAAATCTTCCGTTCTTTATCGCTATTGTAACGGTGTTGGAGCTTATGTCACAGATGATGATATTGCTGGCATCCAGGTCTTCGTTGACGCGCAGATACGAGTGATAGGAAAGGCTTACCTTGTCCGACGCGCCCATGTGCGAGTAGAGGGCCCTGAATCGGGGGTCTATGACCTGAATGCCCCTGTGCAGCCCAGGTATTACAACCGCTTCCAATCCAGATCCAGCTATTTCATCGTACACCTTGGTGCCGCCGCCAACATATTTGCCGGTCGTCTTTTCGAGAACGCCCCTGTTCTCGACCTTTTTTATACCTGTGATGTGCGATATGCCGTCGCCCATGGAATATGCGAGGCCCACGAGTTCGATATCTTTTAAAGGGAAGTGATCGTTAATTTCCTTCAGGATGCTCACGTTCAAAGCTTCCCTCCTGTCAAGCTCGAACAGTATATTTTCGGGAAGTACGCAAAACCGAACGCCTTCCGTTCCGTGGTCAATTCCCAATACTGACATGATTATCCATCACCTCTAGCCCTTACCAATATATAAAAACCGCCGCAGATTTAACTGCTCAAATTAAAGGGTTATGTTCATTTTGCGGTGGTTGTTAATGGTCGGTGTTAAGAGTTCGGTTGGTGGAGTTGGCTTTGCTCCTTTAATCTGATTTTGTGGGTATTTTAGGAGCAAGTGTATTATTTTAGGAGCAGAAATAAGTGGTGAGAGGTT
>JAZGIK010000144.1:0-2332 GCA_036482035.1 Hydrothermarchaeaceae archaeon (SeqCode)
TTGACCGCATACTCGACGGTTTCGCCGGGGCCTTTTATCTTAATACCCTTATCAGAACTGTTAATCGGTACGACCTCGATGTACACGTCCCTGCAAAGCCGACGATTCAGCCTCAGCTCCTCCTCGCAATAGAACTGCCTCTTCTCAAGGGTTGTGAAATCCAGAAAACCGAAATCTACGGGTTTTTTCACCTTGTAAACGTATCGGCCTGTCAGGAATACGAAGGATATATGCGTTTGCAAAAGCTCGATCTCCTCTACGTCCTCCTTGTAAGAAGAGGGGTCTTTTAGGGCCTCGATCACTTCCACCTTTCCACCTCACCAAATCAAGTCGATGGGCTGAGTATTTAAATTTTTATAAGGAGTGGGAGGGACATGGGAGACTAAAAGGAGATATAGGATACTGTGGAGGTGATCCTGTCTCCCACTATCCCGTAGAAACATCAATTGTTAACAACATCAAAAATTGTGACCTCTGATGTCACAATCATTTTTCCTGTGGCAACGAAAAAACTTAATACCCTGGCACCAACCCCTTTTTATGAGGCGTTCTGGCACTGTAAACCTCCCGCTTCACGGCGGGAAGGCCCCGCGCTGGCTCTTCAGCAGGATGGTGAAGCTCGCCGAGGGGATCACGGATGCGATTGTCTATGAGTACGGAACAGGCGAATTCCTGCAGCGTATATCCGACCCCTACTGGTTTCAGGCACTCTCATGCGCGCTGGGCTTCGACTGGCACTCTTCCGGCACAACAACCACCACGTGCGGCGCACTCAAGATGGCGATAAACCCGGAAGAGCACGGCATCTGCGTCGCCGGCGGCAAGGGCAAAACATCGAGAAAGGCACCAACAGAGATTGAGCGAGTTGGCAGTGAATTTTCGCTATCTTCTGCAAAAGTCGAGTCACTCAAAAAGGCATCGCGCCTCTCGGCAAAGGTAGACAACTCCTGCATCCAGGACGGATACCAGCTCTACCACCACTCGTTCTTCTTCACCGAGCGCGGCGACTGGACGGTTGTCCAGCAGGGTATGGGTGAAAGGTATGCACGCCGCTACCACTGGCTCTTCTCGAAAACCAAAAGCAAAGCTTTCGGTTTTCTCGAAGAGCCGCACGCTGCAATCTGCTGTGATAGCATCGAAGACAGCGTCCTGGATATGACGTCAAAAGATAGCAGGGAATCACGCGACGTCTCTGTTGACCTGGTAAAGGACAATCCCTGCCACATAAAGCGCTACTTCAAGCAGACAGAGCAGAAGACCCTTACAGAATACGCACCGGAATTTTCGATGCCTGCACACCATCCGGTCCTCAGCATGGACCTCACAAAACAGGGCATGAATACATTAAAGCGTGCATACGAGTTTCAGCCCGCATCGTACGAAGAACTAATAGCCCTCAGAGGAATGGGCCCAAAGATGATTCGCGCGCTGGCACTCATCTCGGACCTCATATACGGCACAAAACCGAGCTTTAAAGACCCGGTAAAGTACAGCTTCGCACACGGCGGCAAAGATGGGTTCCCGTACCCGGTAGACAGGGCAACCTACGACAACTCAATCCAGACCCTAAAGGATGCCATAGAGCAGGCAAAGCTTGACAAAAAGGAGAAGTATCGCGCCATAAAGAGATTGAACGAGTTTATTTAAAACAGCTTGCTTTCCTTTCCGGCCTTCGCAAAAAGTTTTCCAGCTTCTTCGTTTGCAAATTTCAAGACCTCTTCCAGGTCCAGGGTTCTGAGCTGCCGGTTTTGCATCAGCACTCTGCCATTGACTATTACCGTGTCTACATCCGAGCCTTTGGCAGCATAGACTATATGGGAAACCGGATTCGTCAGAGGTGTCAGGTTCGCTCTCTTGAGATTCACGAGTATGACGTCTGCCGCCTTTCCCGCTTCAATGGATCCAATTTCGTTTTCCATGCCGAGGGCCCTCGCACCATTTATCGTGGCAAACTCCAGGACTTTGTATGCAGGAACCGTGGAGGGGTTCATGCTGTTGATCTTGTGAAGGAGTGCGCATACTTTCATTTCCTCGAACATGTCGAGGTTGTTGTTGCTCGCGGCGCCGTCTGTGCCGAGGGACACGCATATGCCCTTTTTGACATATTCCGGCACGGGGGCCACGCCGTTTGCCATTTTCATGTTGCTTATCGGATTGTGCACAACTTTTACGCCCCTCTTTTTCAGAATGCCCATCTCCTTTTTTGAAGCCCAGACAGAATGCACCGATATTACGTTCTCTCCCAAAAATCCAATCTCGTCAAGGTATTCGAAAGGCGGCGCGCCCTTCTGCTCTTTCGAGTCGTTTACCTCTTTCTCTGACTCGGCTATGT
>JAZGIK010000145.1:0-2046 GCA_036482035.1 Hydrothermarchaeaceae archaeon (SeqCode)
GGGCCTCATTTATGATCGCATTTCTGGCAGCTTCGATTCCCAGCACCTTGGAGATTTCAAGGATGTCGTTTGTCTTGGTCTTGGTTATATCCACACCATCGATTTTTAGGACATCTTTTAAGTTTGAGCCTTCTGTGTGGATTATATATTCATCCCCCTCTCTTCTCATGACTACCCTTTTGATGTTCTTTATCCCTCTTAAATACACATCTTTGATCTTGGTCACCGTCTTTTGGAGTTCCCTCATGGAACGATTCGGAATATTTAAGGAAACCTTACCCCTGCCCCACTCTATCTTCTCTTTTTTAATCTTGTCCAGCTTTTCTGCTACGTCGGCGGGCTTTAAGCCCCTCCTTTTCATTTCGTGTTTATCCAGTATCAGCGTTATATTTGAGTCTATGAGGTCGGTTTCCGACCTTTTTAGAACATCACCGACAGTTATAGCTTCGATTTGTTTTGCTATCTCTTTTGCCTTCTCCTTTTCCCTTGCATATTCCTTTTCGAGATAAATCGCCATCGTGGGGGTAGACGGGATCTTTCTGGCATCTACAATCTCAATAATCCTCGGCAGACCCAGTGTGACGTTTAGTTCAGCAACCCCTGCATAGTGGAACGTTCGCATGGTCATTTGCGTGCTGGGTTCACCCATACTCTGGGCTGCGACGATCCCTACAGCCTCACCTGGCTCTACAAGGGAATACTCGTACCTCTTTCGCACCGCTTCTATGATGTCAGTGAATTCACGTGCACTGACTTTTGTCTGCAGGAGTGCATTTTCGAGATCAGTACAGAGACTCTCCGGAAACTCATCTTTTATTTTCTTCAGTCTCTTCTTGATTTCCTTTTCCGAAAGATACGCGCTCATGTTCATGCCTTCTTCTGTGTTACAACTTTATGAATTACCTTGTTCACATCTACGATGTTGCCCCAGTCCGTCCTCGCCGGATCGGCGCCATCCTCTCCGTGAGCGAATTCCACGATGACGCCTCTCGTATCCCGCACCGTCTTGTCATACTCCACCTTTAGATCCAGGAGGGCGTTTATAAGTCTTCTTTGCATGTATCCACTCTGTGAAGTCCTTACAGCAGTATCAACGAGCCCCTCTCTACCGCCCATTGAGTGGAAAAAATACTCGATAGGAGTAAGCCCCTTCTTGTAGCTTGACCTGACGAACCCCCTGGACTTTGTGCCTATATCCCCCTGCTTGAAGTGGGGAAGGGTCCGGTCTAGATATCCTCTCATTATCCTCTCACCCCTGACCGCCTGCTGGCCTATACAGGCAGACATCTGTGTTAGATTTAAAAGGCTTCCTCTTGCACCGGCGACTGCCATAATCCTCGCGCTGTTTTCTTTGCCCTTCTGCTCTGTCTCCCGTTCCATGTACTCATTGGCAATGCTCCCTGTCCTGTCCCTCGCCTCGCTGAGTGTCTGCATGATTCTCATTTCAAGCGTTTCCCTGATGGATCTACCTGGCAACTGTTCAAGGATGCCCTCCTGGTATGCAACTATAAGCTCATGGACTCCGTCTTCTGCAGCGTCTAGCACCTCCTCTATTCTCTCAAGCGCTTCCTCTGTCAGGTCCTCATCATCTATGCCTGTCGAAAAGCCCTTTTGTGTAATAGCGTTTATTACCAGCTTCGTCGCCTTGTCGAGAAACTCCCTGGCCGCGTCGGTGCCGTAATCCTTCACAATCCGGTCTAAAAGCTCTCCCGCAAATGCACCGAACGACTTTTCGTCCATCACACCCAAGAGCAATTTTCCATCCCTTATAACCACATACGCTCCATATGGACAGTTCTCCTCCTCACACACATCGCATTTTTTGCATATCTTTGCTTTGTAGGTCAGATTCATGCCCTCGGGCAGCAAAAGCCCGAAGATTTGCTGGCCGGAGTAATATTCTTCATCCCCAACGTTTGGCTCTGGCAGTTCTCCTTCAATTCCAGAAGCATACAGCATATTGAATGCCTTCTGTTTTGTAAATTTTACCCCTGGCTTTGTCATCAGGCAAGCTCCAGATATATGGTCGTGAATACCGCCTATTAT
>JAZGIK010000146.1:0-3789 GCA_036482035.1 Hydrothermarchaeaceae archaeon (SeqCode)
GAGATCGTCTATCCTGACCTCACCGCCAATGGCTTTTGCGCCCTGGCCCCATTTCCGCTCGATGATGTTGACTCCAAGCTCATTCAGGGCATACAGGTCCACTCCGAGCCTCTGGTCCTCCACGTTGGTCTGAACGATTATATCCCCGTGTTCCCCGTCCCAGAATTCTCTGTACTTTTCTATCCTGTATCTCAGGTCCGGCGATTCTTTGACCTTCCCGTCCTCTATCGTTGAATCAGGGTCCATGCCGCATACGTTCTCCCCTATGGTCATTATGGTACCTGATATGGCTGTACCTACCGCAAGGCCGTCCCAGTTGTCTGTGGCCACCTTGGTGGAGCCCAGACCCGGCACAAGGACCGGAACCTTCAATTTGACTCCTCCGACACTGGTACTTATGTCCACGTTAGGGAAGATGGCCACGTCGGAGTCAGCCTCGATGCCATGGGCACCGATGACATCCACCATTATCTGAAGGCCAGACCAGTCGAGGACATAATCCTTGTTGGATGCGGCCGTGCTCTTCCCGAATTCCTCGGGATTCGGGTAAAGAACCTCCCTTCCTCTGAAGGCAGACTTTCCGATTTCACAAAGCGTGAGACAGTCCTTGATACATGTGGGACACATACCGCTTGAAAAACTCACGTCCCGGGACCTCGTCCTCGTCCCGGTACTGCTTCTTGCATTTGGATAACTTTCAGGCATCTTGCACCTCCTATTATAGAAATTTGTGGAGAATTATAACATACCTTTATAAAAATGTTTATGAAAAGTTATGAAAAATTCATAACTTAGATTATATACGCTGAAATCAACGTTGAGCTAATGGTGGTGGATTTCTTATCTGAAGGTCTGGAGGAAACCCGGAAGATCGCGGCCCAGAGAAAGGCCTTCAACACGGTTAAAAAGAGGCAGAAGGAGAACCTGCCCCGGATACCCGATTTAGCAGAAAAGAAGGCCAGGCTCAGAGAGGCACGGGAATCGAGCGTGGGAAACGAAGAGCTCTTAAAATTAGCGGTTAAGAATCTCGAGGAGAACGGCATCAGAGTATTCATAGCAGAAACCAAAGAGGATGCCATATCTCACATTCTAAAGGAGATAGGCACGGAAAAGATGGTTGTAAAGGCGAAGTCCAATGTCACAAGGGAGATAGACCTTGTCGCTGAGCTGGAGTCCGCTGGCATTGAGGTGATAGAAACAGATATAGGGGATCGAATCATCCAGATATCCAATGAAACGCCATCTCATCCTACTGGTCCTTTATCCCACCTCACCATACAGGACATCTCGAGATACGCATCCCGGTACTTTGAAAGGGAAGTGCCTCCCGTAGCAGAAGAGATTGTGGAGCTGATTAAAGGTGATATCTCAGGGCATCTGCAGAAGGCCGACATAGGCATCACCGGCGCCAACGCCGTCGCTGCCGAGGAAGGTGCAGTGCTACTCATCCACAATGAAGGTAATATATTAGAGGTGGCGATGCGGCCAGAGAAGCACATAATCGTGGCAGGCACAGACAAGATATACCCGAATCTCGATGAGGCGGTGAACATGGCGCGGCTGCAGACCTTCTATGCAACCGGCTCTTTGATACCCTCTTTTATGAACATAATCGGAGGTCCGAGCAAGACCGCTGACATAGAGAAGCGGCTCTTTAAGGGCCTTCACGGCCCCAAGGATATCTGCATCGTCCTGATTGACAATAGAAGGAGCGAAATAATCCAGAAGGGGTTCGAAGAGCTTTTGTACTGCATCGGCTGCGGCTCCTGTCTTTTGCATTGTCCAGTCTATAATTTCGTGGGGAATAAATTTGGAGAAGAAAAAAATCTGGGAGGGCGCGGTGTGGTATACTCTGCCGTATTGGATGGCCCTGAAAAAGACGGGCTTGTCTCGTGCGTTACCTGTGCTCGCTGCAAAGAAAACTGCCCTGTGAGTCTGGACATTCCTGATCTTGTCGAAAGGCTGAGAAAGGAATATCTGGATAGAGACGTGATGATTGAATCCCATCTAAAGCTCCTCTATGTAGCCGCTAGATTCGAGATTTTTTTGCTTTTATCAAAAGTCCTGAGGTCCCGCTCGACATAGGGCGATAGATTTATATTTACAACGTACTGAACACTTGGCATGGTGAAGGAGGATATTCTAAAGGTTGTAAAGGAGGAGGACATCAGGTTCGTACGTCTTCAATTCACGGACATCAATGGCATACTCAAGAGTTTTGAGGTATCAACGAAGGAAATCGAGGATGTGCTCGACAACGGTCAGAGCTTCGACGGCTCGTCCATAACGGGCTACAGCCCGATTGAAGAGTCGGACATGGTGGCAAAACCTGACCCGGATACATTTGCCATTATCCCGTGGACTTCTGAAGGCAGGAAATCCGCAAGGATGATTTGCGACATATATCAGCCTAACGGCAGGAGATTTACTGGCGACCCTCGATATATTGCACAAAGGGCGGCCGAGGAGGCGAGAAAGCAGGGTTTTATATTCAAGTGCGGTCCGGAGCTCGAGTTCTTTGTATTTCAACACGAGACCGAGATACCCACTCCGATGGACGTGGGCGGATATTTCGATTTTCACCCTGGCGATCTGGGAGAGGACATGCGAAGAGACATTGCGGCAACCTCCGAGAAATTTGGTCTAATCATAGAGGTCAGCCACCATGAATGTGCAAAGGGGCAGCACGAGATAGATTTCAGGTTCGATGATATGGTTGTCACGGCAGACAGGGTTGCCACCCTGAAGATGGTAGTGAAGGCGGTGGCAAACAAGTACGGCTTTTTCGGAACATTTATGCCAAAGCCAGTCGCTGACGAAAACGGCTCGGGAATGCATGTGCACGAGAGTCTATGGAACCTAAAAGGGGCAAATATGTTTCACGGTAAAAACAACAAAAAACGGGGGAATATCTCCGATAAGGCCCTGTATTTTATAGGCGGACAGATCAAGTTTGGCAGAGAAATGTGCGCGGTTTTGTCGTCTTGGCCCAATTCCTACAGCCGCCTCGTGCCAGGATATGAGGCGCCGGTATATATGGCCTGGGCCTTCAAGAACAGGTCCCCGCTCATAAGGATTCCAGACGTCGGCAAAAGGAAAGAGGCCGCAAGGGTTGAAATAAGATCTCCTGACCCTGCGGGCAACCCCTACCTCCAGTTTGCGGTTTTGTGTCATACAGGTCTTGAAGGAATAAAGAAAAAGATTGACCCGGGAGAACCTACAGAAAAGAACCTGTATGCAATGTCCCGGGATGAAAGGGCAGACCTCGGCATAGAGTCTCTTCCAGAGACGTTCGGCCAGGCCCTGGACGAATTCGAAAACAGCAAGTTCATGGAGAATGCCCTCGGCAAGGTGGCATTCAAAAACTTCCTGAACGTAAAGAGGGCGGAGTGGGACATATACAAGGCGCAAATTTCTGACTGGGAGTTGGACAGGTACCTCAGGTGGCTGTAGTTTTTATTAATTTATGCGCAGTATAATCGGCGTCTTCAACGACCCGGAAACAGGGGACAAAGTTAAAAGAGACAGACTCGTCTCCGACCTGGCGATTTACAACTGGAGGGCGTTGAACAAAAAGTACGGCCTCAATGCCAGAAGCGACTCGGACCTCCTTTTGAAACTTATAGACATCAAAGGCGCTATCAAACTCCCGGAAATCCTTGAAGAGATAAGGGGCGTTTATGCCTTTGCCTACTGGACCGACAATCGCGTCTATCTTGCAAGAGACAGTATTGGAATAAAACCGCTCTTTTACTCTACGAAACCGTGTTTTGCGTTCGCCTCTGAAAA
>JAZGIK010000147.1:0-5869 GCA_036482035.1 Hydrothermarchaeaceae archaeon (SeqCode)
GGAGATGATTGAAAACTCAGACCTAATCCTTACCATGGGGAGGCACCATAAAGAGTGGATAAAAAATAGATATCCGCAAGCAGAAGAAAAGATTTTCACATTAAAGGAGTACGCAGGCACCGGCACAGACATAGAAGACCCTTACGGCACTTCCAAGGATTTCTACGAAGCGATTGCAGAAGAGATAGCAGAGGCCCTGAAAAAAGTCAACTTCGAGGAGTTGAAATGAATACCTGCCAGCTCTGCGAAAGGCCTTTCGATTACACCTACGGAAAGAACAGAAAAAAATTCTCCACAGGGCCTCCAACAGCCCACCACCTTGTTCCAAAACAAAAAGGGGGGAAGAAAGGGGAGAGAGTATCGCTATGCGTGCCCTGCCACAAGCAGCTCCACAAGATGTTCGATAACCTGCAATTGAAGCAGGATCATTCTACATTAAAAAAACTAAAAGAATCAGATGAAGTGAGAAAGTGGGTGAAGTGGATTGGGAAGAAGTAGTCTAGAGCACACCCTTTGTGCTCGGTATCCTTTTTCCAGTTATACGACATGCCTCCTTCATTGACAGTGCCAGTGACTTGAAGAGGGCCTCCGCCTTGTGGTGCTCGTTCTTTCCCTCTAAAAGCTTTGCGTGCAGGTTCATCCGCAGCTCCATGGAAAAGGACTCGATGAAATGCCCTATCATCTCCGAGCTCAGGTCTTCTATCTTTTTCTTCCTGAATTTTATGCCGTTGACGCAGTAGCTCCTGCCTCCAAGGTCCACTGATGTCATCACTAAAACGTCATCCATCGGGATCACGGAAAAGCCGAATCTCTGGATGCCCCGCTTGTCACCGAGAGCCTTTTTGAAGGCCTCGCCAAGCGCAATGCCCACATCTTCTACTATATGGTGCTCGTTGTCTCCGGTAGCAGAAATCTTTAGGTCGAACGAGCCGTGTTTGGCAAAGCTGGACAGCATGTGGTCGAAAAACTTTACTCCCGTGTTGATATTACTGTCTCCCTTGCCATCAATGCTAAGGAATACGCTTATGTCTGTTTCACTTGTCTTTCGCTTAATCTTGGCTGCGCGCATAGTCTGGAATTGACCTCCTTTATTAAAATACGTTGCGTTTATTCCTCCAATTGCAATGCCTTTTTAAAGTTCAGCTTGCCTGTATATAGAGCGCTACCTATTACGACACCGCTGGCACCTGCGTCACGGACCTTTTCTATATCCGCGATTGTGGCAATCCCTCCGGAAACGATAATGTCAAGGGAGGTTGCATCTATCATCTCTTTTACGAGTGCTTCGTCAATACCTGCCATCCGTCCTTCGACATCTATGTTGGTGAACAGGACTTCGCTGACATATGGCTCGAACCGCCCGACAATCTCGGATGCCCTCTGCCCTGTGTCCTCGGTCCAGCCTTTTATCGCTACTCTGCCGCTCTTTGAATCGAGCGCAATGATCAGCCGCTCCGGCCCATATTTTTCTGCGAGCTCTTCCAGTACTTCCGGGTTATTTAAGGCCATTGTCCCCAAAATTATCTTTTCCACACCCATGTCAAGGAAGGCCCTCGCGTCCTCCACGGTTCTGAGTCCGCCCCCGAACTGCACAGGTATATCCAGCTCTTCTACAATCTCTATCACGACCGTCTCGTTCAGTCTTTTGCCCTCAATTGCACCGTCAAGGTCGATCAAGTGCAGCCTTTTAGCACCGGATTCTCCCCAGTATTTTGCTATCTCAATCGGATTGTCTTCCTCGATGAGCTTTTTCTCCGGGTCGCCTCCCACGAGCTGGACGCACTTCCGGTCCTTCAGGTCAAGTGCAGGTATGACAAGAAAAGCCATGTTATTACCTCATGCAGGAACTATAACAGTCCCACCATGCTCTCCGCCTCTGATAACGTTTTCTATATTTTCTAGGCGTCTTCCGTCCACCACTATCGTTTTTGTCCTGTTTTCGTGGATGGTCGATGCAGCTATAGGGTCTATAACCGCTTTCATGCCCGGTGTGTGCGCCTTTCCAACGATCTCCAGAAGTCTGCTTGTGTCCATAGTGTCAATCTTTTTGGCATCCGGGTTTTTCTTGGGGTCGCTGTCGTATACCCCGTCTACGTTTGTCCCAATTAAAAGCAGATCGGCACTGCAACGTACAGAGAGTTCTGCCGCTACAGCGTCCGTCGTCTGTCCCGGCTCGATTCCCCCCATGACAGGGATTTTGTCAGACTCGCATGCGCTTTCGACACTGTCTGGAATCTCCTCCGAGGCGTGCTCTCCCAGTGCCGAATACAGAAGCATTGCATTCATACGCGTGGCAGATATGCCGATTTCGTCCGATAATTTCCAATCGGCCCCGAGTTCTTTTGCCGTCGAGATATACTCTCTCGCAAGCTTTCCGCCGCCCACCACCACTTTGATGTCGTGGCCCTCGCCCTTTAGCGATATCAGCATTTTGGCAAATTCCCTGATCATATCGACGTTTGGTCCAGGAGACGCCAGTATCGAGCCCCCCATACTTATTACTGCTTTCATTTTATCTCACCGTAAATCGATTCAGAGGATATAAATCTCTTGCGTTGAAAAACAAACAGGTTTTAAAACCGTCCCTGGGCCCTGAGAAGTCCAACGCCCAAAAAAATATATAGTCTGGAAGGGGTGGGGGTACTATGGCAAAGCCGTCGTCTACGGAGCTTCATAAATTAAAGAAGGAGCTGCAAGTTTTGGAGGACAAAAAGGGCAAGGGCACGGAGCTCATAAGCCTCTACATTCCGCCAGATAAAAATCTCAACGACGTCATGTCGCAGATGCGCGACGAGGCTTCGCAGGCCGCCAATATAAAATCGACGAGAACAAGAAAAAACGTGCAAAGCGCGCTTGAGGTCATAATGCAGAGGCTAAAGCTCATCAAAAAGACGCCCGAAAATGGCCTCGTCATGTTTGTAGGTACAATCCCGCGAGGGATAAAGGACAGGATGGAGGTCCATCTCCTGGAGCCCCCCCAGATGATTACAACCTATATATATCGATGCGACTCCGAATTCCTGCTCGACCCTATAAAGGAGGTACTGGAAGAAAAGGGCGCATATGGGCTACTTGTGGTGGACCGCGGTGAGGCTACGATAGGCATTTTGAGGGGTAAGCAGATAGATACAGTAAAGAAAATACCCTCCACCGTACCCAGAAAGCACGGCAGAGGAGGTCAGAGCCAGCGCAGGTTTGAGAGGCTGATCGAGATAGCGGCACACGAGTATTTCAAGCGCATCGGGGCGCATGCAAGCGAGATATTCATGAACACCCCGGATTTGCGGGGCATTATCCTCGGGGGCCCGGGACCCACCAAGGAATTTTTTTATAACGAGAAATATCTCCATCCGAATGTTCAGGACATGATTGTTGACACAGTTGACACCTCGTATACTGACGAGTTTGGCCTTACGGAAATTGTTGACAAGTCACCCGAGCTATTCAAGAACCTCGAGATCATAAAAGAGAAAGAATTGATGTCGCGATTTTTGCGGAAAGTTGTAAAGGACAACGGACTTGCCGCGTACGGGGAGAAGGAGGTCAGGGAGTATCTCCAGATGGGGGCCATCGACACCCTGCTCTTTTCCGAGGATGTGGAGTCCTTTACCGCAAACGTGAGCTGTTCTAACTGTGAGTATAA
The DNA here is from genome assembly GCA_036482035.1 of Hydrothermarchaeaceae archaeon (SeqCode). Taxonomy (GTDB): domain Archaea; phylum Hydrothermarchaeota; class Hydrothermarchaeia; order Hydrothermarchaeales; family Hydrothermarchaeaceae; genus JAHJSX01. The sequence continues at coordinate 3,644 of JAZGIK010000147.1, forward strand.
AGATGCCAGAGGTACTAAAGACATGAAAACCCTCGAAAAGCAGCTCGTTAAAATTCCGTGTCCAAACTGCAGCGAGAAAAGTCTCGGGATAGACGAATTTAAGAGCACATTGGACGAGTTCACGGATATCGCGGAATCCATAGGGGCAAAGGTTGAGGTGATATCAACCGAGACAGAAGAAGGCCAGCAGCTGGTGGCATTCGGAGGCATAGCAGCGATTTTGAGGTTTAAACCGTAGGTGTGGGAATGTTTGAGGAGTTTACTACACAATCTTTAAAGGAATTAAAAAAAATCAAAGAAAAGCGAAACATAGATTGGGAGATATCACTGGAAGAACCACCGGGAGACTTCGGGGATGTTTCAGCACCTTGTTTCGAGCTGGCACCCGTGCTCAAAAAATCTCCGAACGACATTGCAGAAGAAATCGCCTCTGAAATCAAGCCGTCAGGTCTTATAAAAGACGTGAAAGCCTTGAATGGCTACATCAATTTCTATCTCGATTACGAAAAACTTGCGTCTGAGTTGATAAATAAAATAAGATCTGGAGGAGATAGTTACGGAAAGGGGGGGGAGAGTGGCAAAATCGTGCTGGAACACACCTCTGCAAACCCGGATGGCCCGCTTCACATAGGCCATGCAAGAAATGCGATTATAGGCGACACTATTACTAGAATTATGCGGTTTGCCGGATACGAGGTCGAAACCCAGTATTACATCAACGACATGGGCAGGCAGCTTGCTGTAGTGGTGTGGGGCCTCGAAACGCGAGAGCTTGACAAAAAAAAGAAGAACGACCACGCGGTGCTGGAAGTGTACGTAGATGCCAACAAGGTCGTAGATGAAAACCCGGAACACGAGCAGGCGATTTCCGAGCTAATGAAAGGCTACGAGGCAGGAGACAAAAACATAAGAGAGAAATTTGAACACGTTGCGAACTACTCAGTAGGAGGAGTAAAAGAAACCTTAAAGAGAGTGAACATAAGCCACGACACGTTTGTTTGGGAGAGTACCTTTGTCAGAGATTCCTCTGTTGAAGAGGTCGTGAAAGCACTTGGGGGCACTGAATACTTCAACGAGGACGAAGTTGCCTATCTCGACCTTACCGATTTCGGCATAGAAAAGGAACTCATACTCAAAAGAAAAGACGGCACATACCTCTACGCCACAAGGGACATAGCATACCATCTATGGAAGTCGAAACGCGGGCAGGTCATAGACGTACTCGGCGCAGACCACAAGCTGGTATCATCACAGCTAACAACTGCCCTTACGATACTTGGCAGAGGAGTGCCAGAGCTAATTATATACGAGTTCATATCGCTTCCTGAAGGCAGCATGTCCACGAGGCGCGGGATGTTCGTTTCCCTTGACGAACTTCTGGACGAAAGCGTAAAGAGGGCCTACGAGGAGGTCAACAAAAGACGGCCCGATGAAACCGAAGAGTTCAAATCGAAAGTTGCAGAGAGCATAGGCACAGGTGCAGTAAGATTCAACATAGTAAGGATTTCTCCAGAAAAGGCGATGATATTCAAATGGGAGGACGCACTCGACTTTGAGAAGCAGGGCTCCCCGTTCATCCAATATGCATACGCGAGGGTGTGCAGAATCCTCGAGAAAGAAAAGCCCGCGGAGGACTTTGCTATAGGGGATTTAAAAGAAAACGAGACCGCAGTTTTAAAGATGCTTTCAAAATTTCCCGGTGTCGTAACCGAAGCGGCGAGGTCCAGAAAACCGGCACTTCTCGCTGTGTATACCTCCGAGCTTGCTGCAGCCTTTCACAGATTCTACATGTTTGAGCCGGTTTTAAAATCGAAGGAAAAGGATTTCAGGCTGAATCTCGTCTATGCGACGATGATCACGTTGAAAAATTCGCTCAACATGCTTGGAATCGATGCTCTGGAAAAGATGTAATTTTTATGTCGGTAACATTCTCGTTTCAGAATGTGTGAGGTAGAGGCATGGGACTAAGGGACAAAACGGAAGACGAAATTTTTGAGTCGGTCGCCGCAGATAACAGCCTTGCAGAAGAACTCGAGAAGCTTTTAGAGGACTCCGATAGGGACGTCCAGAAAAAGGCGATTATGGTGGTGGGGAGAATGGTCGAGGAAAATCCGCCCTTGGTTGAGGGGCTCATTCCCAAAATCGCGGTGTTTCTGTCGGACTCACGGGATGACATCCGTCATTATTCGGTATTTGCCGTGTCCCTCCTGTCAGAGGTTTCACCGG
>JAZGIK010000148.1:0-3188 GCA_036482035.1 Hydrothermarchaeaceae archaeon (SeqCode)
GGGAGATAAGCTCAAAACCAAAGAGGCCTCGGGTGGTCATTCTCGGGGCAGGGTTTGCTGGAATATATGCTGCCATAAATCTTTCAAAGGAGCTTGGGGAGAGAGATGCGGACATCTTGCTCATAGATTGCAACAATTACCACCTTTTCAGGCCCATGCTCCATGAGGTGGCAACCGGGGGTGTCGAGACCAATTCCATCATCCAGCCCATAAGGAAAATCATGGAGGGCCGCAGGTTCGGGTTCCTTGAGGGGATGACGCAGGTTATCGACCCCAAAAAAAGAGTGGTCAAGGTCTGCGAGGATTGCGCCGAATGCACCAAACTGAAGGAGTGTGAGATAGAAGACTTCGGCCTGAAGCTGGAGGACGTGGTCAGCACCCGGAGGAAAGAAGTGCCGTACGATTATCTCGTCATCGCCCTGGGGGGGAGTTCCAATTATTTCGGCATCCCCGGTGCAAAAGAATATTCCTTCCCTCTCCAAGAACTTGAGGACGCAACGACTTTGAGAAGGCGCATAACCGCTGCCTTCAAGATTGCGAACCGGGTGGATGACGAGGAGGCGAGGAAACGGATGCTGACTTTTGTGGTAGTAGGTGCCGGCCCCGCTGGGATAGAGTTCGCTTCCAGCCTCCACTACTGGGTGTACTCCACGGCGGTCTCTGATTTCCCGGATCTCAAGCCGGGGGAAATAACCATATACCTAGTAGAGGCAGGAAAAGACATACTGCCCTTATCCGATGAGAAGATCCGGGCCAAAGCAAGAAAACAGCTCTCGTTAAAGACCATTAAAATCCTTATGAGCTCACCAGTAACAGAAGTGGCGAAAAACTATGTTGAGATAAATGGATCAGAGAGGATAGAAACCTTCACCACCGTCTGGGCCGCCGGGGTGAAGGGACACGAGATAGTCTCAAAGACAGATTTCAAAAAGGATGCCCTGGACAGGGTGATAGTGGACGAATTCCTTGAGGTGGAAGATTACGGTGGTATCTATGCATTGGGGGATTGTGCCTCATGCAGTCTACCGGGGACGGACGCCCCCCTCCCTGCAACCGGCCAGGTAGCCGTCCAGGAGGCCAAATGCATGGTGAAGAACATCGTGGCAGATATCAAGGGTGAGAAGAGACGTCCCTTCAGATACAGGGAGCTGGGTTCGTCATTTTCCATAGGTGAATATACTGCCCTTGCCAACGTTCTGGGTATACTTCGTGTAGGGGGGTTTTTGGGATGGTTCATATGGAAGCTCACGTACCTGAAGCACCTATGGGGGATCAAACGCGGGCCCGGTGGGGCCCTGGAATGGTTCTTTGACATAACCTACGACAGGGAGGCATCGAGGCACAAGTTTGCAAAATAAATAAATGGGAGGATAAAATAATCTAAAAAAGTAAGCGCTCCGGTAGTGTAGACCGGCCAATCATGTGGGACTCTCACTCCCACGACTCGGGTTCGAATCCCGACCGGAGCATTCGAATTCTCTTTCAACCAATAAGCTCCATATCTTCACCGCAGCAGACAATATCCTCATCACCGTCTTTGGTAACGGTAATCTTATAACCGCAAATGATGCACCTGTAGCGCTCGCCTACTTTTTCTACTCTCATCTAATCGCTCCTGTTTCAAGGTCATGTGACTATGAAATAAAAATTTTACTCCTTTGAAAGTTATTATAAGAGAAAGGTATAAAACAGCGGTGTGTAAAGCGGTGATAATCGATATATACACGATGGAAGGTGACTGTAGTGGATATCTGGATAGACGGTTCTGGTTTCAATGAGGGGAAAAGCAGATTTGCTGTCATATGTCGGGACGGGAGACAAAAAGTCGTAGAGCTGGCCTGTAATCAAACAATCGATGATATGAGATACCATTCTATGGTTTATGCTATTGAATATATGGCAAGTGATGGAGATACTATATTCACCGATTCTCCGCTTATGGTGTCGAGAGGGAGTCAATTGCTCAATGGCAAAAACGTTAAAATCAAACGTATATCCAGAGAGGAAAACAAAGCAACTCGTCTTATTTATAGATTATAGTATCATTTGCGTTTTTTCTTCGCAGTCAAGAGGTCAATTCCAAGGTCCTTTGGGAACGAGGTCCTCTTTTTGCTGAGATATACCATCTGTGATGCCTTCTTTAGCTCTTTTACGCACCCTTCTGTCTTGGTGCTGGCCTCGGTCGTGAACAGCATGCTTACTCCGCACTCACCTGCGATGCCGCACAGAAGCGCGTTCATGCCGGTAGAATCTGCATCGAACAGCTCTGTAACGTTGCCGACCCCCATAAGCACGGGGTAATTACCCGAGAATCTCCTGTAGGCCTCGATGGACCGCACAAGTCCAAAGTTCACAGGCTGGAGCAGCGGATCTGCAATGATGTTTTCAAATCCGCGCTTTTCGGCGATAGCGATGTTGCTGTTTAGTAGCTTCACCCTCTCTTCTGGAGAGTCAGGAATGTCGCCGTCCTTCGGGATTAGCACAGATGGCGTACGCACGTTTTCAAACTTTTTGATTAGCGCCCTGTCAAAGCTCAGAATTAAATCTACTCCAGACTCAAGCGCAACCTCTATGTTGGAGCTGTCCATCGTGTCAACCGAAATCGGAACCCCGAGGCCCCTGACAGCCGCAATTGCATCCCTCACCTTTTCAGGGTTTCTCTCGTTGAACCCCAGATCGACAATGTCTGCGCCCGATTTTATGTAGTACTTTGCCCTTTTGACAATTGCATGCTCTGTCATCCCCCCGACGTCCACTATTTCTGCCAGCACCCGCATTGGAAAGTCCAGTCCAGCCGGAAGATTGCCTATGAGCATATTTCCGGGCCTCTTCAGCATCTCTTCCGCATATTCAGGCGAATCGGCCCTCGCGAGCTCTTCTTGCGCCTTTTTTTTCATTTCCTCTCTCAGAAACTCATTGGCGGGAATGGTTTTGGACAGCTTGATGTTTTCCAGGTTCTCAAGCATTAGTTCCAGGTCGGCAACGTCCTTTGGTCCGAGGTACGTCTTGATGCCGGTCCTCTTCTCAACGGCCGATAAATCCCCTTTCACAAGCCCGGGCACGATTATCATATCGTAGCCCCCAGCCTCTATCATCCCGGGATTTAAAAATGATACAATGTCCACAGGAGCAACGTAAACGCCGCATCCATACTTTTCGGCTATCTCCCTTACCCTGGCCTCTGCGGC
>JAZGIK010000149.1:0-6019 GCA_036482035.1 Hydrothermarchaeaceae archaeon (SeqCode)
GGAGGTCGGTCATCAGTCCCGGATGCAGGTACAAAACCATGGGCTTTCTTTGAATTTTGCATTTGACAGCAGTGAGAAAAAGCTCAATCTGCGTTATTGTGCTGCCCTGATAGGCGAGAAGCGAGTCCAGGTTGCCATTAATGAACACAGGCGTGAGCGGAATTTCCAGGATGTCCATACCTCCTGGGAGGAAAGGGTCATCATTTCCAGGATGGTAAGGAGCATCAGGCGAAAAAATATTGTGTTTGTAGAGCATTCTGCCACCAATACCTGGCACGACGCTGGAGTCATATGCGAATCCAAGCTCTTCAAGCGCCAGAATGGTGCGTTCATCGATACGATGGCCGGGCGCACGATAGCCGACGACCCTTCCACCGGTAACATTTTCTATTCTCATTTTAGTTTGCAAAATCTTCGCTTTTTGCTCTTCTGCAGGGAGGCCCGCAATCCTTTCGTCGTGGTAGAATCCTCCGTGGGCAGCGACTTCGTGGCCCCGCTGTTCAATACTCTTCACGGCTTCCGGGAACTTCTCTGCGACTCTCCCGGTGACAAAAAACGTGCCTTGCGCATTATGCTTGCCCATTACCTCAAGGAGCTCTGGTACCTTTTCAATGCCTTCAAAGGACGTCCTTCCGTAATTAATCGCTGGTGGGTCCCTCTCCACGTCAAAGCTAATCGATACGTAAAGCGGGGGCTTTAAGATAAAAACTGACAAAGGCAAAACAATTAGGATTAGACCGAGCATCTTTATATTTCCCATAAGTGAATTTTATCTATATCCCTGCATAAATTAGTTGTGAGAACATGAGAATAGCAATCGTCGATTCAGACAAATGCCAGCCGAAAAAGTGCTCGATGGAGTGCATAAAGTTTTGCCCCGGGGTCAGGACGGGAGATGAGACGGTAGTATTTGATGAGTCCAAAGGGAAGCCCATAATCTCTGAGGAGTTGTGCACTGGCTGCAGCATCTGCCCGAAGAAGTGTCCATTCAATGCGGTTTACATAGTGGGCCTGCCAGAAGAGTTAAAAAAAGACCTGATTCACCAGTATGGGGAAAACGCTTTCAGGCTGTTCAGACTGCCGTATCCCAGGGAAAATTCTGTAACGGGCATAATCGGGCAAAACGGTATAGGAAAGACCACGATAGTCAAAATACTTTCAGGAGACATAATCCCGAATTTCGGGGACCTCGAGAATAGCAGCAAGGAGAGAGTCGTCGAATACTTCTCGGGAGTGCAGTTCTATGACTATTTCAAAGACCTCTACGATGGAAATATGAAGGCGGTTCACAAGCCGCAGTATGTGGATTACTTGCCCAAGGTAGTCAAAGGCGAAGTAAGAGGGCTACTGGAAAAGGCAGACGAGAGGGGCAAGCTGCGCCAGGTTATAGAGGATTTTGAGCTCGAAAACACAGTCGATAGAGGCATAGAAGAGATTTCCGGCGGAGAGCTCCAGAGGGTCGCTATCGCTGCTACCATCCTCCACGACAGAGATATCTATATTCTGGACGAGCCCTCAAGCTATCTGGACGTAAGACAGAGGCTCATGGTCGCCGGCATTATAAGAGACCTGGCGAAGGAGAAGAGGGTGCTCGTAGTGGAGCACGACCTAATCGTTCTAGACTACCTTGCAGACTACATCAACATGATGTATGGCAGTGTCATGAGTTACGGCATCGTATCTCATCCCAGGACTGTAAGGCAGGGCATAAACGTCTATCTCGGCGGCTACATGAAAGAGGAGAATATAAGATTCCGTAGCGAGGCCATGAAGTTCGAGGTGAGGCCTCCCTCACAGGCATGGGAGAGCGAAACTCTCCTGAAATTCACAGATATTCATAAAACATACGGACATTTCGACCTCGAGGTAAAAGGCGGAGAAATCGGAGAGGGGGAAGTGCTGGGAATCCTCGGTCCAAATGCCACAGGTAAAACCACCTTCGTGAAAGTCCTTGCAGGGGTTATAGAACCTGAAAAAGGGGAGGTCGATACGGATGTGAAGGTTTCCTACAAGCCGCAGTACATAAAACCCGAATCGAACAATACCGTGTTGGAGATTTTGACAGAAGCAACGGATTTGAGCTCGGGCTTTTTCCGGTCTGAGATATCAAAACCGCTCGATATGGAAGAACTTTTCAACCGCCCGGTAGACGAACTGAGCGGCGGGGAACTCCAGAGGGTCGCTATCGCCACATGCCTTGCAAAGGAAGCCGAGATATACCTGCTTGACGAACCGTCTGCATATCTCGACGTCGAGCAGAGATTGAATACTGCGAAGATGATAAGGAGGGTAATGGAAAAAAAGAAGTCGACCGGCATAATCGTGGACCATGACATACTGTTCATCGACTACATATCGGACAGGCTCATGATATTCACAGGAGAACCAGGTATAGAGGGGACATCCACCGCCATTCTGGACATGCGAGAAGGCATGAACACCTTTCTCAAGGACGTAAACGTGACCTTCAGGAGAGACCCTGAAACCGGAAGGCCCAGGGCAAACAAGTCTGAAAGCAAGAAAGACAAAGAGCAGAAGTCAAAAGGAGAGTACTACTATGCCTAGGCAGATAGCAGTAATAGGCGCAGGCAAAGGAAGCGAAGAGATTGACAAATTGGCAGAAGAACTTGGCAGGGAGATTGCCGTGTCCGGCAGCATATTGATATGTGGTGGACTTGGCGGAGTGATGGAAGCTGCTGCGCGAGGGGCAAAGGAAAAAGGAGGAACCACTGTTGGAATCCTGCCGGGCACAGATAAGTCAGAGTCGAATAAGTACATCGACATAAAAATAGTCACTGCGATGAGCCACGCAAGAAATGCAATTATAGCCAGAACCGCTGATGCACTTATTGCGGTTGGAGGAGAATATGGCACTCTCTCGGAAATAGCGCTCGGATTAAAGTCAGGAAAGCAGGTGATTGTACTTGAAAAAGGCAGCACATCACCGATGGAAGTCAAAGGCATGTCCTTTGCGAAGACTCCCAGGGAGGCAGTTGAGATGGCATTGGGCAGTGTTTCTCCAGACAGATAAACCCTCGTTATAACTCCTCGCTTTGCTCCTCTGGTTCTGGCCCGACAACCCTGCTACCATGGAGATTGAACCTGCTGCTCTCGACTAAAAGCTTTATGATATCTCCTTCTTTTGCTTTTGTTCTGTTTTCGAATGTGTACACGCCACGCTTGGTGCTTGAACGGAGGTCATAGTTCACTCGGACAGTGATGAAGTCGCCGCCTTTTATGACCCTGCCGAAGGTGTATTTTCTACTGTATTTACGCTTGAAGAGGAACGAGACTGCTGCTATAGATATCATTGAGAGCAGTAGGAAGTGAAAGTAAGGGAAGAAAATGTTCATGGTTGGTTTTACCAACTTAACAGCGACGAGCAGTGCCGAGATTGCAAGGTATGAAAGAAAAAACGCCCTGTATGCAGGGTAGTCATCCGAGAAGTGCTCTTTTAGCTGCACAAGCGTCAGGTACAGAGAGCATGCTCCAAACACAATAAATAAAAAAGCGAGAACACGGGTGCTCAAGGACCCGAAGACGAAAATGACTGCAGATATCGAGAATATCAATGTTGCCACTTGAGTTTTTAGCACAATATAATCCTTTAACTCTATATCACGCTTCTCGAAGTACTGGTAGATTTTTATGTTAGTCGCGAGCCATCTGCCAAGCGACCTTGAAACCTTGATTAGCCATATCAAAATGCCTATCGCGTAGTAAAATAATCTGTTCAGAAACGTTATTATGGCCTCGCCTATCTCTTCAATTGAACCCATGTGTTCACCTATTGGACTACAATATTTGACTGTTCGGCATAAATAATTACATGAGTTCCGTTATTGAATATGGTAAGCTCAGGATATTGGGAAGAAGGATTCGCCCGCAACAAATTTGCTGGAATCACTGGTACGGCGACATTCCACAGTACTCCTCCCGAACTTGTCACGTTCTTTTCAATGTTTATTGTCCTTGCAGTACTGTTGACAGTAAACGGGAGTTCCACCCCCATAGCGTCGAGTTTCGTGAAGTCCAGTTTATCGCTGCTCACATAAAGACTGAATCCCTTACCATTTGAATAGCCGGTATTTATAGCGGTTGCCAGAAGCTCTCCTGCCATCTTCGCCTCGCCTGCCTCTCCGAGGTCCCTCGCCGCATAATACCTCTCCCAGTTCACATTGAAAAATGAGGTAAGGATTACCACTGCCATCCCTATAACCATTATGGACTCCATTGATATCTGGCCCCTCATAGGCATGCCCCCATCAACGTGGCGTTTATCTCGGCGGTTAACACAGTTTCAGCATCGGCGCAGCTGCCGACTATATAACTCGGAACTGTATTTGATGTGATGTTTTCCCACGAAATGGTAAGGTTATACCACCTTCCGGTGGTTTCAAGCAGGGCCCCCTCCTGGTAAACACTGCCATTTTTTACATATATCTTCCAGTTGCCAACGCCCAGGTTTTTTGAAAACATGTAATCTTCCTCACCGGTGTCCCTGCATTCATCGTCCCACCTCATAATAATGGTTGAAGTGTTAAGATATCTTCCATCTGTCTCAATACATGTGCCCTTAAATACTAAAGGTGGCGCTGAATTGGCATCGGTGAGATATCCGGGTAGGTATATCTCTACATTTTTCCTCTCATACGGATTCGTTATGCTGCTTGCAACGGCTGCAAGGCGTTCTGTTCCGAATTTCGTGTCAGATACGAATTGAACATCCCCCGCATGCCTCGCCCCCTCAAACACTGTGGGGAGGGAGACAGCAACTACCAGCAGTATGAACATCCCGAAAATCAACATCATCTCTATTGTGACCTGTCCCCTTTCCATGACATCACCCGACGAGATACATATTTATCGTTGTGTTGGAGGGAGTGCAATTCGCGGCATGGTCTGTGGTATTGAATACTATGTACGGAGAAGAGGTGCTTGCAGCGTTTTCGATCCTCACATCCCAAGTGCCCTTCCCCTCTATCGGGCGACTACACCTGCGCTGGCCAAGACCTGCTGACCCTCCAGTGCTCACTCCAGATATGTTCAGAACGGTAACAGCGCCCCAACTAGCATTCGCACCAGAGTGAATCCTGTAAAGCTGTCTCGGCACATCTTCGTCCGAGCCCCATATGCCTATCTCATAGTTAAGTACAGGTCTTTTTGATGTAGGATTTATGCCGTCCGTGGGAGCATTTGTGTTTATCTCCCATTTCTCGATCTTCGAAACGATTGTGACGGTTCGTACTGTTCCTCTTTGCCCGGCGGCCACTAACCCTACAGCGCTTGATATTGTATTGAGGTTGTTCTGGGCCTCCATGATAGCCGCAATTTCGGCGCTGGAACCTGATACTCTAATAGCTGACGGAAAAGTTATGCCGACAAATATCAGAATGAAAAATCCTAATAACAATATGCCTTCAATGCTGATTTGCCCTCTATCTTTATCCATACAACCACATCTCAAGTGCGAGCATTGCATCTCCAATCATGAGAGAGATTACAAGTCCTGCAAGAATCACCGGCGCGAAAGGCATGCTCTTTTTGATATTCGTCCGATCCTCAAGCTTCCCGTTTTTTACATATTCCTTTAAAAGTTCTATATCTTTTTCTGTAACTCCAGCCGCACCCGTGCCTACGCCTTTTTTCTGGAACATGGCCTGATAAGACCCTGTTTTTGCGGCATCTTTTATCTTCTCGATCATGCTTCTATTATCTCTTAATACTTCCCCATCCCGGATATAAATCTCTTCCGCAATTATCGTGCCGTCTTCCAGGTCTGTTATTTTGGTCTCCTCTATTAGCGCTTCTTTTCTGATAACATTGATGGAGTTTAACAGGAGACGGATTGTGACAATAAACAAAAGCATAATAACAAAATAGGTGAAGATAAACGAGGCCCGGGAATACCACAATTCGCTTAGAGGATAAACATATGCAAGTATTCCGGCGGCGCTGAGAGATATTCTGTATTTTCTGGGAATTTTATAGAGCAAAAGAATCGCAGGAAGTACCAGAA
>JAZGIK010000150.1:0-11882 GCA_036482035.1 Hydrothermarchaeaceae archaeon (SeqCode)
ACCTTGGCATTGCGAAAGACCGGGCCTAACTGCTCGTACTTTACCTTGGCCAGAGGCGGGTACATCATAAGAATAAGGCCGATGGCGATAGGGATATTGGTGGTGCCGGCCTGGAAGAAGTTAATAAACTCGCGAATGCCAGGGAAAAGATAGCCCCAGCCCACGCCTACAAACATGGCCAGGAATATCCAAAAAGTCAGAAAGCGGTCTAGAAAAGAGAGACGAGCGGTCACTGTAGTGGACACGAGAATTCCCTCCGCTGGCTTGCCCCAAGCTCCTGTTCAATGTCAAACTCTATGGCATCAACCGGACAGGTCTCTGTGCACTCCCCGCACCGGTCACAGGACTCTCCAACAGTCAAGCCGGCATCTATAGCCTTTTTCGGGCAGATCTCTATGCATTCCCCACAATGGATGCACTGCTTCTCGTCTATTGGATTTTTCACGATGGAGACTTTAAAATCCCCGATGCTTCCCGATATTTCCTTAATCTCCTGGGGATTTGCCTCCCTTACCTTTGCAAGTTTGGACAGTCCCTCGGAAGCGCTATTTAGAGCATTGGGGCCCCCAAGAATTAAAATATCATTACCAACTTCTACATCTAAAGTCTTAATGTGAGGCGGGTTGCGAACCTCAAAAAGGGATGCACCGAGCATCCTTGCAGCCTTTTCTGTGGCCTGTTTTTTTGGATGAACCCATCCACAGTGCTCCCGAAGATTTATCGGGAAGACTTCAACTCCCTCGAAACCGGCCGCCGTGTCCTCAAAGATTTGGGCCTTCTCGGTGCATCCAACAATCACTGCATCCAGGTCCAATCTCCTGATGTCGTCCACTATGTAAGAGCGCCCATCATCTCCGCACAGGTAATCGTGTGTCCTTATGACCTCTACATCGAGTCCTTTTTTGACCTTCCCAAAATTGACACTCGAGGTCTTTTTGCACGTACACAGGTAGACACCTATATTCATGGTATCACGATGGGCTGTTTTACTGCACCGTATAGCATGAGGTATCCCAGGGGACGTACTCCGGTATAGGCCAGAGCCAATGTTCGCCTAGCATATCCCTCTACCTATACTCTCCCAAGAGGAGAAATCTTGCTTGCAATCCTTTCCCTGAACATCTTTGAAATATCGGTCACATCTCCACCAAGTATCGACTTTGTAGCGCAGAAGCCGACGCATTTGGGCTTTGGCTCTCTGAATATCATGTTGCCCTGTTCATCCTTCTGGTTGAAAGGCTGTACGCAAAACGAGCATTTATCCATCACGCCCCTTGTACCAAATATTCCGCCTTCTGGAAACTGAGGCGCCCCGAATGGGCATGCAGTCAGGCAGTAGCCACACCCTATGCAATTTTCTTTCGTATGAAGCACAACTCCGTCTGCCCTCTTGTAGAGAGTTCCGGTCGGGCAGACTTTCGAACACGGTGCGTCAAGGCAGTGGAAACACGGCATCGGCACGTTTCTCTCTCCACGTTCTCCCTCGTTAACGGTTGCAACCCATATCCTTCGTATGCCTGTCGGCACTCCATTCTGGGTCTTGCAGGCTGCTTCGCACCCGGTGCAGCGAATGCACCTCGTATGATCGATCAGGAATTTATTTATTGGCATCTTTTCTCGCCTCACGCCTTGTAGACATTGCACAGGGCCACTTTAGTCTCCTGCATCTGGGTCACCGGGTCAACACCTGGAGATGTTATTATGTTCACAGAGTCCCCAACTACCGATTCAGCAGTACCTTCCGGCCATCTGTCAGAGTAGTCCTCGCCCTCAAATACGCCGTTCCAGTGGAAGGGCACGAAGACTGTCTTGTCGTTCACCCTTTTGGTTATTTTGGCCTTGACTTTTATCTTTCCTCTTGCTGATTCAACCCAGACCATATCTCCTTCTCTGATGCCTCTGTCTGCTGCAAGGCCCGGGCTGATTTCAACATAGACCTCAGGCATGATCTCTGAAAGTATTTCCGAATTTCTTGTCTGGGCGCCCCCGCCGTGATGCTCCACCTGGCAGCCGCTCGTGAGTACAATCGGATATTTCTCGTGGCGCTTCTCGGCAAGAGACCTCTGCTGCTCTGTAGCGAACTCGCAGTTGCGAATCCTGTACAGGTGCGGCTGGTCTTCGTATGTTGGATATTTTTCTACAAGGTCCGGCCTTGGGCTCTCGATTGCCTCCCTATGTATGGGTATCCTGTCTGCGTGCTCATACACTCTTATTCTCATTTTTCCTCTGCCGGTAGGCGGATTGCCGTCTGCGAGTGCGTGTTCTACTATGGTGCCTGTCAGGTCCCTGGAGTATGCCACGCCATGCTCGGCATATTGTGCATGCTTTGTGCCGTATTGTGGCTCGCTGTCTCTTATCATATCTTGTCCGGCGTTTGGCTCGTCCTTTGGGTATTTTCTGTTGCCTACGAAGTCGTGACCGCCTTCACTTACAGGCAACAGGTCGCTATAAAGAACCGGTGTGCCTGGATGGGTTTCAGTCCAGCAGGGCCACGGCAGTCCCCACCATTCGCCGTTTACCGGGCCTGCGCTTGCTCTGCCTGTTGCAGGCTCAAAGAGGTAGGCATATTTTTTCTGTCTCTTCATCCTCTCCGGGGTCTCGCCCTGATTGCCTATGGCCCGCGAGCCGAGGTTTATCTCCTTTGTCACGGCCTCGTAGCTGTCATAGTCAAAGTGGTCGCCCATGTCGAGCCTTTTGGCAAGTTCCTGGATAATCCACATGTCGGTCCTGCTCTCATACAGTGGTTCAACCAGCTTGTCTCGCCACTGCCATGCCCTGCCAGTGTTTGTGACGCTGCCGCTGCCTTCCTGTCTTGTGGCTGCAGGCAAAAGTATTATCCCGTCGTTTCTTTCTGGGAGAGCTGCCGCCGCTGTCGGGAACGGGTCAATTACAACCAGCATGTCGAGTTTTTCAAGGGCCTCTTTCTGGTCCTTCATCTCGGTAATCGAGCTTATGGCCTCCCCCCAAAAGAGTGCCATTTTAATGTTGACAGATTGGTCTATCTCCTCTACCGGCCGCAGGAGCACTCCTTTGTACCAGTTGGAGACCGTAAAGCCCGGAGTGAGCTGAAGGTTGGTCTCTTTCCCGTCCACGTTCGTGAGCGTGAATCTTGACGCAAGTCCATTTGCAGTTATCTTTCCTGTAGTACTTGGAGTCTCGCTGAAGACCTTTGCCCAATGCTCCCACGACCCTGCGCTGGAAACGTCGTAATATCCAGGCAGGAAATGAGACATGACCCCCATGTCAGTGGCACCCTGGGCGTTGGCGTGGCCTCGAATCGGTGCACAGCCTCCGCCCCATGGCCGGCCCTGCCACCCGAGGATTGTAGCAAGTATTGCAAATGACCTGATTATGTAAGTGCCCACGCTGTGCTGGGCTGAGTCCATAGACCAGACAACGGCTCCGGGGGAATTCTCGGCCATTAACCTTGCGGCCTCCCTTATATCATGTGCTGGTACCCAAGTGATATCTTCCACGACCTCCGGCGGGTAGTCCTTCACCACTTCCTTGAGATACTTGTATCCATACGTCCCGTTGTCTACAGTGTTATGGTCAATCCAATTATTCTCTACAAGGACGTATAGGATTCCTAAAACAAGTGCAAGGTCAGAACCCGGCCTGAACCGCAGGAAGAGGTCAGAGAATGCCGCTGTCCTTGTATACCTAGAGTCCGCTACTATTATCTTGGCATTATTTTTGTCTCTTGCATCAAAGACCTTTTGCATGAGGGTCGGGTGTGCCTCGGCCGCGTTGGAACCCATGAAGAAGAAAATCTCGGCCTGGGAGAGCATCTCCACCGAGTTGGTCATGGCCCCGTGGCCAAAGGATGCAAGAAGCCCTGCGACTGTTGTGGAGTGGCATATCCTCGCCTGGTGGTCGATGTTGTTGGTGCCATAAAGCATTGCAAATTTTCGGAACATGAAGGCCTCCTCATTGGAACCGTGTCCAAGTCCGCACATGAATACAGAGTCCGGTTCGCCTCTCTCCATGTAGGTTTTGAGCCGACTGCCAACTTTATCGAGGGCCTTTTCCCAAGATATCCTCTTCCACTTCCCGCCCGATTTTTCCATCGGATACCTGAGCCTTCTCGGAGAGTTTGTAACTCCCACAAGGGATGTGCCCTTTACGCACATTCCTCCCCGGTTTATCGGGTGGTCTTCCCAGGGTTCCATACCGGTGAAAACTCCGTCCTCCACAACTCCTATGTAGCCGCAACCCACTGCACAAAAAGAGCATATACTTTTTACTTTTTTAACTTCACTGGCAGGCGCGGCCTCTACGGTATCAAAGATTTCAGCGGAATTGAATTCCTTTGACCTCATATAATCTCCCAGAGCCGCGGCGGCCCCGAGGGCTGCAGAGGCTTTTATAAAGCCCCTTCTGCTAATTTTTATATCCCTAAAGGATGTCCCCATGAATTACCTCCATCTTTCAATATCCACCTTCCAAAACAAATAAGATTAAGTCCACAATGTCTATATATACATTGGGATTAATATGCTCGGTTGTTCTAACCCAGGTGCAGCTTTTTCTTTTCAGAAAGAAAAAGGTGCGGGGGAAGGGATTTGAACCCTCGAACGAACTAATCGACAGGGCTCTGAACCCTGCGCCTTTGGCCACTTGGCTACCCCCGCATTGAGGTAGGATTTTCTAAGCGTTTGAAAATATAAAAATTACTAATTTTATCTCAAAAATTTAAACACCATTGGCAGTAGCTTATTGGCCATCTTTACCTTGTTCTCATCACCAACAATGAAAGGTGGTTTTATCCCTGATTGATCGAGACCGAGGATCAGCCTTAATTCCTCAACGCTTTTTTGTTCACCTACTCCAACACCAGGGCATGGAACGGTCTTTTTTATCTTTCCTTTAGCAAATTTAAAGGGAAACTCTCTGCAAAAGAACGGTCTACTTTCATATATCCTACAATTTCCCTCTGGCAAAAGAAAGACGCAGTTTCCATCAGGATCTTGTTGTAACTTGAGTACATAGAGTCCTTCAAGTTGGTCCATGGGAGATGCTTTCTTCGAGATAAGAAAATCATTCAATTTGAGTTGTGAGGTTACTTCAAAGGGGTCTATGTCTTCTAATTTGAGTCGCTCCATGTCGTCAGCATTTAAGACTACAAGATTGTTTTTGCAACAAGCGCTTTCGCAATTTTGGTAGATGCACTCAAAAGATGCTCCTCCACCTCTGCTGAATATTTTTCCAAAAACCAATTTTACATCCTCGTTTCGTAGTATGCTTACTTAAGATTTTCTCGCTCTTCAAAAATAAAAAAGTAACTATTTTACAAGCGTGCCCGTGACCTCCTCTCCTGATAGGGCCTTCTTGAGTCTGCCTGGCACCGTAGCATTTATAATCTGGGAAGGGATGCCCTTTTCGGCGAGGGCGATAATTTCTTCCAATTTGCCCTTGATGCCCCCGGTCACATCGCCTTCCTGGGTTTTGAGGCTGGTTAAAATATCGTTATCAGTGCTTGCGATTTCGGGTATTAATTTCGCATCATCGAATTTCTTGGGGTCTCTGTCATAGATGCCATCAACGTCTGCAGCGAAGATTATACGGTCTGCTTTGAATTTTTCAGCTAGTGAGGTCGTTATCTGATCGCCGGAAAGTATGCAAAATCCGAGGTCCCTGTCTAGCACCACATCGCCAAAAAGTACTGGTATTGTGCCGAGGTCTAAAAACCTCTTTATGATTTCTGTGTTTATGTCTTCAATCCTGCCATTTTTGCAAGTTATGTTCGCAGAAGGCTGGATGGCAACAACTGGAAGTTTATGTTCGTGAAACGCATTTATGACACTGCGGCTAAGCTCACCCATCGCCTTTCTGGTAAGCACAATACCTTCTATCTGCTCTCTATTCTTGAACCCGTCCTGAAGACTGTATTTGTTTGCAACAGGGTGCCCGAAGGACCCGCCCCCATGTACTATGATGAGTTCTTCTTTGATGCCATCTTTAATCTCGTCCGCCAGCTGTGTGAGGACATCACTCCTGACCTCGAACTCCTTTGTTTTTTCAGTTATGAGGCTCCCGCCGAGTTTTAGTACTATCATTCTACTCTCACTCCTTCGGTGGTTATGACGGAATCGAAGGCTGTTGCCCCACATTTTTCGATAGCATTTATAACAGCCGCCTGACTTTCCGGTGCATAAGCAATAATGCACCCGCCCCCGCCTGCACCTGTGAGCTTTGCCCCGCTTGCCCCGGCGTCCAATGCCGCATATACTAGACTGTCCAGCTTAAAATTGCTCACGCCGAGGGCCATCAAAAGGCCGTGATTGATGTTCATGAGCTCTCCTATGTCCTCGCTGTTTTCAATCCTGTGTTTTGCTTCATAGACTATTTTGCTGATGTTTTCTATAATCGGGTCGATAATTTCCGGGAATTTGTCCCTCAACACCCTGACATTCCCTACC
The DNA here is from genome assembly GCA_036482035.1 of Hydrothermarchaeaceae archaeon (SeqCode). Taxonomy (GTDB): domain Archaea; phylum Hydrothermarchaeota; class Hydrothermarchaeia; order Hydrothermarchaeales; family Hydrothermarchaeaceae; genus JAHJSX01. The sequence goes on from JAZGIK010000150.1 coordinate 6,423, forward strand.
AGCTCCTTTGTCGAGCGCTCTGTGCCAGTATATCCGACAACCAAAGGCAAAGACGTGTCTATTCGCTGGTGCTCTTCTCTCTCTGGTTCTATGAACCGGGCCCCCCCAAATGTCGTGATTGTGGTATCGGTTTGCGATGCTGCTCCTTGAACTTCAAGCTCAACCTTGTGCCCGAGTTTTGCAAGCTCGTCTTTTGAGATTTTGATACCCAGAGCTTCGCAGATGGCCAAGATAGTGGCAACAGATACGGATGCAGATGATCCGAGACCAGAAGCAGGGGGAAATTCAGATGAAATTCCGATATCGAGTCCGGATTTTTTGCCAATGTGCTCAAAAGTCAGCTCAATTGCCTTTCTAATATAAGGAAAACCTTCAACTGAATCAAGATCGTCCACAGAAAAAGAGAGGTTGTAAGGCTCCGCATTCGACTTTATAGATATTTTGTTATTATCACGCGTCTCTAAATTCAGATAAGTCCGTTTGTCGATAGCACCTACGAGGGCCGGTTTCCCGTAAACAACGGCATGCTCGCCAAATAAAATGACCTTGCCCGGGGCAGATACGGTGACCATGCTCATCTCCTCAAGACTATGCCTGCATAACCGACGACATCTTGGCTGTAGTCTTTTATTGCATCCCCACTTGTGGCATACTTGAGGAGTTCAGCCCTTTTTGCACCGAATTTTTTTGCAGTCACAATGCACGTAGCAATGGGGGTGTGCCCGCATATGGACAGATTGTTTTCATATACCGTCTGTAAAAACCTTTTCTCATCCATGTTCAAGATGTGAGAGATGGCATTTTTATCCTTTTGAGTTGCAGATTCATGCGATTCGTAATGAGTAAAATCACTGCTTGCAATAACAATGACGTCCTTTTCTATCTTCAACAGACATTCAGCAATCTCTTCTATGACGTCCAAGTTTGGCCACTTCATGCAGATTGGCACCATTTTAAAGTCGCCGTATATGTATTGAAGAAATGGCAGCTGAACTTCGAGAGAATGCTCGTCTTTGTGAGCTGTTTCATCGATGTCCATTAACTTACAATCTTTAGATAATTCTCCTACAATCTTCTTATCAGTTTCGACAATCCCAAGCGGGGTTTCCCAGTTTTCATTTGACAAGGCGGCAAGGCTTCCATGACCGGTGTGATTTGGGCTGATAATAACAATGGTCTCAGGTTGAGCTTGCTTTGCAAGCTCGGTATACACGTGAGCCGCAACAGGTCCGGAGTACATGTAGCCTGCATGAGGGACCACGCATCCGACGATATCCCTTTTAGCATCGCCTAATTTTGGCAGTTCGCCAGGACCTACATCGCTCAGAAAGCACTCTTTAATCTGGGCTCTTAACCCCTCTCGGCTTCCACTGTAAAACTGTCCTGCCACGTATGGATCTCTCATCGACCTCCCCCAAATTCCTCAAGGGGGACGAAATCCTCAGATAGCTGCCCTCTCTCTCTTAGAGTCTCCCGGGTAAGTAGCCAATACGATATTGTCAGGGCCTTTTTTCCCTTGTTGTTTGCGGGTATTACAACATCTACGCCGGCTGTTGAATTATCGGTGTCACAGAGAGCTACTACAGGAATTCCAATTTTGCCCGCTTCGTTTAAAGCCTGTGCATCTCCCCGGGGGTCTGTAACCATTAGGACTTCAGGCTCCATGAAGTCTTTTAGGTTTGGATTTGTGAGTGTCCCCGGGATAAACCTGCCAGCGACCGCTGTTGCGCCTGTATACTCTGCAAAGTCTTCGATTAGTTTTTGTCCATATTGCCTTCTGGATACGACAAGTATCTTTTCAGGAGGGAATTTTGAAAGAAACTTTGAGGCCTCTCTTATTTTATTATCCGTTTTCTTGACATCCAGAACATAAAGTCCGTCGTCGCGCACTTTATAAATATAGGGTTTCATGTCAGCATTTTTCTGCTGTGTACCGATGTGTATACCTGCTGCTAGGTAGTTGTCCAGTGTGGTCAATTGATCTTCCATTTATGCTTCCTCCGCTTCCAACGGCAAACGAGCCATTTTGGCCCTCCTTTCAGTAAGCTCTTCGCCAATCCTTATAAGCTCGTTTAATTTTGCTACCCTCTCTCCACCAACTGTGCCGGTTTTTATGATAGGGCTTTTGAAGGCAGCAGCAAGATGGGCTATGGTGTCGTCTGCCGTCTCTCCCGAGCGGTGAGAGAGTACGGGTGTAAGATTATTGTCACTGGCCACTTTTACAGCATTATAGGTGTCGGTTAGAGTGCCGCACTGGTTGGGCTTTATTAGCACGGCGTTCGTGGCATTTTTCTTGATTCCGTTTTCTATCCGCTTTGCGTTTGTTACGTAAAGGTCGTCACCGCATATCAGGCTTTTTGACCTGGCTTTCTTAGTGATTTCGGAAAATCCGTCGAAGTCATTTTCCTCGATCGGGTCTTCAACGTAATAGAGATTGTATCTCTTTATGAGGTCGAGTATGTGGTCTATTTGGTCACCTTTTGAAAGTTCTTTGCCGCTTTGAGAGTATATATATCTCTTCTTCTTTCTGTTATACAGTTCGCTTGCAGCAACGTCGACGCCCAACCTTATTTTTATACCTGTGCTATTGGAAACTTTCTCAGCTGCTTTGGACAATAGCTTTAAGGCTTCTTCGTCGTCTATATTGAGGGCCCATGCGCCTTCGTCGCCCTTTCCGGAGGTAGAGCCTTTCTTCTTTGCTATCGCTTCCTTTATCGTTGTATGGACTTGCGCATTTGTCATCACCGCTTCCTCTATCGTTTTTGCCCCGGCGGGTATAACTAAAAACTCCTGTATATCGGTTGCGTTGTTCGCGTGGGCTCCTCCGCCGATGATATTTCCAAGAGGGAATGGGAGCTCTGTCGAGAAATTGCCGCCAAGGTACTGGTAGAGATATACGCCACACGAAGCAGCTGCTGCCTTTGCATTTGCCAGTGATATGGCCACTGCTGTGTTCCCGCCAATGTTTGAGAAGTTTTCAGTGCCGTCAATGTCCTTCAAGATGCGGTCAATCACGTCTTGCTCCTTAGCATCCATGCCTATTAATTCAGGAGCTATGGTTTCTTCAATTTCCAGAAGTGCTTTGTCTATGCCCCCATGTGGATACGTTGTAACTTCGTGCGCTCCTGTACTGGCTCCGCTTGGAGCAGAGCACCTCCCAAACCCAAACGTGGTTACAATGTCTACCTCAACAGTCCAATTACCTCTGCTGTCTAGCACTTTTCTGCATTTTATATCCTCAATTATGGCAGGGTTCATCGAACATCACCTGTAATTACACCTTCGTCTGTCTCTCTCTTTGTAGGCATGCTCCTTTTTACCGTTATAGGTATTACTCCTGCTTCCAATTCTTTGATTGCTATATTAAGGGGTTCAATAAAATCCCCTGAAATTTTAATTAAGGTTGGAGCCTCCATTGACAGCTGAAGGGCTCTCGCGCCTATTATTCTGGCTTTTTCGTATCTTGTTAATTTCAATTTGTTGCCTCCAATTTATGGGGCTGCCGAGATTTGAACTCGGGTCACCAGCTCCCCGAGCTGGAAGGATGGACCAAGCTACCCTACAGCCCCTTCATTTCGAATTGTATTACCTCGTCTATGAAATCTGCCTGGCTTAGTATCATCCTTCTACAGCAATATCTCCCGATGCCTAGCGAATCCAGTGCCTTCTTTGGCTCCTCCTTTTTTGTTCTCTCCTTAAATTTTTCATATTTATCTGCAATCACTGCACCGCAGCTGAAGCACCTGATTGGAATTATCATGTTTTCACCTGTACGACTTTTGCTTTTTAGCTCTTGCCCCTTTCCCACCATACTTTTTGGTTTCCTTTCTCCTGTGGTCTCCTTTGATTATGCTTCTGTCATAGTCGAAAAACTTCTCCTGTAATTTGGCATCGCCGCTGAATTCCAAAAGGGCCTTTCCTATTGCGATTCTTGCAGCCTCAGCCTGCCCCATAAAGCCTCCGCCCCCTACATTGACGTCGATGTCAACCTTTTTGGCTATGTTCTCTGCAATCATGATGGGCTCCATGATCTTTATTTTTGCCATTTCAGGCTCTATTATATCAAGGATCTTCTTGTTAATTCTTACTTTTCCTTTTCCGGGTCTAAGAGTTGCCCTCGCTATTGCAGCTTTTCTCTTTCCCGATGTCTGGATTATTTTCATTCAATTGCCTCAAATATTTGCACCGAGCATGGTGCTTAGCTCTTTAAGTTTAATATATTTTGGAATTTTGAGCGTGTTGACATCTTTTATATCTAGCTCTTCTACCGGCTTTCCCTCTAATTCCGCAGGGACTCCTATATAAATCCTGAGCCTCTTCATTGCATCCCTGCCCTTCGCCTTTTTGTGGGGTAGCATTCCTCTTACAGCCCTCTTTATTATTCCTTCAGGCCTCCTGGGGAAAAACGGGCCGTGTCTGGCAGGATTAACAATGCTACTTCTGTGCCTCCTGTGCAGGTATTTGTCAAACACGATTCTCTTATCACCGGATATTATGCACTCTCCAGCGTTTATAATAGCAATCTTTTCGCCTTTGAGGAGTTCCTCTGCAACGTAGGAGGCCATGCGTCCCATTAAGATGCCGCTTGCATTTATTATCTTCAATGTACTCATCCCATAATCTTAACACCGGTGCCTTCTGGAACCTTTGACATCAGCTCCTTTATGCTCATGTATTTGCCGCCTGCCGATGTCAATTTCTCTTTTGCCTGATTCGAGAACCCGACTGCAGCAACTGTTACAGGGTGTTCGATGCTGCCCGAACCCAGCACTTTTCCTGGCACCAGTACTATGTCATTCTTCTTTGTGTGTCTGGCAATCCTGCTTATATTTACTTCGGCCCTGCTTGAAGACCGTAAGAGTCTTTTTGCCACGTCTCTCCATATAGGGGCTTCTGTTTCGTAAGTCTTTAATGTGGCTTCTTTTATCAACTCCTGCATCACAGGATTTGGTGATACGCTTTTTTTCATTTTGTCTCTCCTCACAGTGAAAGAAGTATCAAATAGTTCCCGAGATTTATAAATGTTGTGAAATCCAACCGAAATGTATATAAATATGATTGCGATTTAGTAAGGGCATCGGGGAAGCAGAATGTCAGCAAGTCCTACACCTTTAGACTGGAACTCAAAGTCGAAGTGCATCAGGTGCGGCACACAGGTACCATCTGATAGAGATTTCTGCTCCGAGGAGTGCGAAAACGCCTTTCTCGAGGGTTAGTGTAGCCCATTTATTTTTAGTTTTCTTTTTCGGCCGGTAGAACCCTTTTACAAAAAGCGTTGACAGAGAGCCTTTTTCTCGCTTCGCTCCAAAAACCCTCAGGAAAAAAGAAAAATCAGCTCGCGATAGTGAGCTGCAATTCAGGGTGTCGGCGGAAGTTTCGTTTAGCGAAGCGCTAACGGAAAACAGCTCACGATAGTGAGCTGTACAGTGGGTCAAGACGCTTTCCGAGCATAGCGACAGC
>JAZGIK010000151.1:0-5244 GCA_036482035.1 Hydrothermarchaeaceae archaeon (SeqCode)
AGGCTGACAGTTCTAGGGGGCTTCGGCGCGATAATTTTGAGCTGCATCACCCTGCCAGCAGGCATGGTGATCCTTCCGATACTGTACGGGGCGGCGAAGACGGTCATGCCATATCTTTTGACTGCGGTCCTCGCCTACATGGTGTATTCCGAGAGGACGCCGAAAAAGATGCTGTACTCGCTGGCAATTATAGGCTACTCAGGGATTCTCGGTACATTGATACTGGGTGGAAACATCCTTCCACCAAAATATTCATTATTCCCGACGCTCACGGGCCTGTTCGGCATTTCGACGCTTCTCGCATCACTGAGGCACGAGACTATCGTTCCACCACAAACACTGGATTACGATGACGCACCGTACAGGCAGAGTATTGCAGCGGGGTCCGTGGCCGGAGCGCTTACGGGCCTTCTACCAGGCGTCGGCTCTTCCCAGTCTGCCCTCATAGTGCAAAATGCATTCAAAGACAAAAACGAAAAGGAGTTTCTGGTGGCAATCGGCGGGGTGAACACAAGTGACGCCATCTACTCTATATTTGCTCTCTACCTGATAAACAATCCTAGAAGTGGGGCGTCCATAGCAGTGCAGTACATATTAAAGGAATTCACGTTTCAGGATTTCCTGTCCATCGTTGCAGTCGTACTAATAACGGCCCCACTCGCGACCGGCATAACTCTTGCACTCGCACGGATCTCGGTAAGACGGTTGCAGAATCTGGATTATGTAAAATTCTCTAAATATGTGCTGTGCTTCCTGTTTGTTTTCATTTTTGCAATGACCGGCCTTCGTGGAGTTCTGATAGCGGTCACAGCGACGGCGATAGGGCTTGTAGCGGCCGTTACAGGAGTGAAGAGGTCACACTGCATGGCGGTGCTGGTGGTTCCGACGATTTTATACTTCATCTGAATGGAAATGTTTAAGATTGCGAGAGGCAACTTTTAAACATGAGGGCGGCGGTTATCCCTGCTTACAACGAAGAAAAGACGATTAGAGAAATTGCTGAAAGGACAAAGAAATTCGTTGACCACGTGGTAGTAGTAGATGACGGCTCTACCGACGGTACGTTCGATGAAGCCAAAAGGGCCGGCGTTGAGGTAATAAGACACGAAAAAAACATGGGGAAGGCAGTAGCATTAAAAACAGGATTCGCCCGCCTCGGAGATTATGACATAGTGATAACGATGGATGGAGACCTCCAGCATCTTCCAGAAGAGATACCCGTCCTCTTGAGCGGTATAGAAGACGGCTGCGACCTGTGCATAGGTAGCAGATTCCTTTCAAATTCAAATCGCATGCCGATCTTAAACAAGATTTCGAATAGGATTACATCTATATTATTAAGTGTTTTGACGAGACAGAAGATAACCGATCCGCAGTGTGGATTTCGGGCGATAAGGCGAGAAGCCCTGGAGAAGCTCGAACTCGCGGCAGACAGGTATGCAGTCGAGCATATAATGACCCTTGAGGCCGCTAGAAAGGGGTTCAAGATCAGGGAGATGGCCATATCATGCGTTTACGGAGGGGAGACATCACACATCAGCCCAATTAAAGACACAGTAAACGTCATATACAATGTCCTGAGATTCATACTTTCAAAATGATAATATATACAGAGGAGTATCTAAAGCACGATGAGGGATACCACCCCGAAAACAAAAACAGAGTGCGCTCAATAATGAACTTGCTAACAAAGGAGGACGTTTTCGAAAAGGTACCCGTGGTCTTACCTAAAAGGGCGGACGAGGAGGACATCCTAAAGATCCATACAAAAGAGCACCTGGAACTCATAAAGAGTACGAGTCAGACGGGCGGCTTAATCGACATTGATACATATCTCTCGGAAGGCAGCTTTGAAATTGCGATGCTTGCGGCTGGCGGGGTAATGTCATGCGTGGACCTGTATAAAGATGGGTATGATTGTAACTTTGCTATGGTACGGCCTCCGGGGCATCATGCAGATCCTAACAGGGCTATGGGGTTCTGCCTTTTCAATAACGTGGCAGTGGGAGTAAGATACGCACTGGACAAGTATAAATTAGAACGTATTTTTGTGCTGGACTACGATGTTCATCATGGAAACGGCACGCAGAAGATATTCTATTCCAGAGACAACGTGCTTTTCTTTTCGCTTCACCAGCACCCGCTTTATCCCGGTACAGGGGCAATCGAAGAGATTGGAGAGGGCAGAGGGGAAGGGTACAACATAAATATACCGCTTCCACCTGGCGTATGTGACAGGAGCTATCTAAGGGCGATAAATGAGATTGCAATTCCGGTGCTACAGGAATTTGACCCGGAGTTGATATTTGTCTCAGCGGGCTACGACAGTCACTACAAAGACCCGCTTGGTGGGATGGTGCTGTCAGCTAACTGCTATTACGAGATCTCGAAGGCATTAAAGCAGTCCGGTGCAGGTGTAATATTCTCTTTGGAGGGTGGATACAATCTTGAGGCCCTCGCAGAGTCGGTATATGCGACGATTTCTCCGTTTTTTGACCTTGAGCCAGACCTTGAAGAGTCCATAACCGAAGACGCAACAGTAACAAAATACGTCGACTCAAAATTAATTGCCGCAAAGAGGAGGCTTTCAGAATACTGGAACGTCTAGTATTCAAACTTGTCCCTGACCTCGTCTACTGAACGTCCTACTATCGTGATATTTTTTTCTGTATATTCTCCAAATCCAGAATAACCTGCCCTGAATATGTGCTCAACGTTTATCGGGTTTATGCCCATGATCCTGCAGGCTGTTATATCCAAAGCGACAGTGTCCTCACTGGCAAGGATTAGATCCATTCTTTTCTGGCGTCTTCTCTGGCCGCTGCCTTCCGTACAGATGATGCCATCCATGATATTTATGTCCGGCTTTCTGATATCCATGATATCGCATATTGATTCCGCAATCTTAGGGGAGTACACTTCTCTTTTACCTGGAATAATGTCAAAGAGGTTCATGAGACCGAGGCTTACAGTAGTCGTTTCGCTGGTCTTCATTTTGGGCATATCAACAAATACATCCGCCTTCAGAATAGTCGTGGGCATTTTGAAATTTTTTAGCACCAAATAGTCCCGCTCTACGGGGATTTTAACGTCTTTGTCCAGATTCACGGTGTCCGCATCATATCTCTCGCAGAGTTCGCTGACGCCGGTTCTCTCAAAACATTCCTCTGCCTTCATATCGTGGCTGTCGTTCCCGACAACTGCACATCTTGCACGTCCTTCGTAAATCTTCAACACCTGCTCGACAAGTCCCAAGTCCGTCATCTCCTCCCTTACAAAAGACGTAGAACAGAGGTCTGGCTTGATGACTACAAGATCGCATTCACTGGGAGTAAAATCAATAATATCCAGCGCCTTCCGAACATCAGGATGTTCCGACTTCAGAACACAAACCTTTACCATCAAATCTGGTTATAGCACATCCATATTTAAGGGTTGTGCAGGGATTCACTCGCATGTCAATAGCACTTTCATGGCGATTCCCAGGGGAATCGTGGGTCGAAATACTCTAGAAGGTCAGCTGTGAATTCTGCAAGAATGGCATCTTTCCCTCCTTTTATGACGTAGCCCTCTCTGATGCCCTTTGCTATGTATTTTGGCATGCCGTTCTCCTCCAGGTGCGTCTGTGACAGGAAATCAGAAAGGAAGACTTCTGCATTTGTGTATTTGCGCTTCAGGATTATGGCCCATCTGTCATCAACTATAAACGGCTCGGTCAGCTTTCCCTCAAATTCTCTGTATTTCGAAAGGAATCTCTCCTCATGAGACGTATTTACCTTCGGCCCTTTATGGAGCCGCATTTCTGGAATCTCAACGCTGCCAACTTCGATGAAGATGCATGTTTTGTCCTTCACGAAAAAGTCAATTCCCAAAAGCGGGAACTCTGACTGCAAAAGCTGCTTCTTAATCGTGCCGACTGCCTTTCTCAGCTGGGGGTACAGTATGTCATCCACGAGATCGGGAGTTTCGAAAATCACGGCAATGGCATCGGTCTTCCTATCCTCAAATTTGCGGATTATTTCGGCCCTATCTGCTTTCCTTTTCCCGGGGAAGAAGAATTCGTCACGAGGGTCTTCTAGGTATCTGCCGGCAGCAAAGATAAACGCGCTAAGCTTGGTCGATGAGAGGGCACTTGCCACGTTCCTGTTTTTGTCAACCGGGTCAATAAATACCAGAGGCTCTGTAAATTTTGCTTCTCCTATATTTGGATTCTTGCCTATCCATATAATTTGGCCTTGAGGCCAATCACTTGCGGCTTTCAAAACCTTTTCAAACGAGCCGTATTTTATGACCAAAAGCTCGCATAGATACCCCGAGAATCCCTCGACCTTTGCCTCCGCACCGTAGCATCCCATCCCTTTTAAAAATTGCTTTAAAAGCCTGACCTCGTTCTCCTTTCCCTTTATATGCTCTTTTACAAAGGCGTTGTGAAATGGGGTCCTGTCAACCGCAGACTTCAAATTATCTGGGCTGTCAACTGCATAGCAGGGCACAATCTCTATCTCGAAATCGGCATACCTTCCTCTTATATATGGGTGCTCGGCATACCTCCTTGTAACATCTTTTAAAATCTTTCTCCCGACGTCCGTGACTACCTCCTCCATGCGCCCTTTTTTATATTCCAGCGGAAACATGAGAAATACGTCCAGGTCATCCTCGTTTGACAGCCACGTGTCACGCGAGGCAGAGCCGAGGAGGGCCGGCTTTATGCGGCTGTCAATCTTTTCTGTCTCTTTTTCAATCTCGGACATAACACTCTTTGTTACTTTCTCCAGCCTCGATTTTTCCTCTTTCGTGGGAGCAACCGAAATCATAGTACATATTTAAATCCGACGTTGATATATTTATTGCCATGGAGATAAAAGAGGCCCTAAAAGGGGGACCGCTTGTCGGGCGGGAGCTGTACGAACGCACAGGAGTCGACGTGTTTACGCTATGGAAGGCGTGCAATAAGGATAGAGGGATAATCACAAGAACCGTCGGCAGGCCATACCTGCGGTTCGACAGGATGGTCGAGGGCTATGCGAGGATATCTCCTGCCTTAGAGCGGGAGTTTCTCACATACACGGTTGTTGGCCTAAAGGAAGATAGCCAAAAGATAGAAAAGCGGGCACCGGAGCTGGACGTCGAGATAAAGAGGATAAGCGAAGAGAAGTACAGACTTTCCGAAAGTGCTGTGAAGGACGTTTTAAAAAAGCTGGAAGGATATCAAGACGATGTCAAAAAAGGTGCATGCTTCATCAT
>JAZGIK010000152.1:0-4263 GCA_036482035.1 Hydrothermarchaeaceae archaeon (SeqCode)
CGTGTTGTAGCCTTTGGCCAAACTTGAGCCGTCACACGAGATAGAGCAGTCCACATTAACATAAATCGTAGCACTGGCACTCCCTGCCAAGGCCAAGCTGGCAAGTAAGAAGGCAACACTTAACCAAATCCTCTTCCTCTCGCACTCATCCGTTTTCTTTCCCATGACCACATCCTTCCCCTAACCATAAATAGTCATGAATTAACATATAAACGTTGTTAAAAGCTATTTCCAGAGAGACAAATCCTTCTCTTTAATCTCCCTCGCCTTCTTCTGTAAGATCTTGTAAACGACGCCGTGCGGCATCCCTCTGGTGAGCATGGTTATGGCCTCTCTTGCGGCGTCTGCCCTCTCTGGAGTGCCGACTATTGCAACGCATTTCCTTGATACAGAAACATCAGTGTCAGTATACTCCTCCACTGTTCTTCGAGCCTTCCCCTGTCTCCCGATTATCCTGCTCTTCTGTCTTAATAGCGCTTTTTTTGATCTGCCCACGATATCCTCAAGGTCGATAATCTCCAGCACGTATTCATCGCTTATCAGTTTCATGGCCTTGCTCGGGTTCAGACCCTCCCCTATTGCCTTTATTATGTCTCTCGCCTTCCATTCTGCCAGGACATCCTCGCCTACGTTCTCTATGTTAATAATGCCCTCATCTTCATCTATAGTCAGCTTTACCTCCAGTCTATCCTCAATCTCTTTTTTTGTCTCCCCCTTTTTGCCGATGAGCACTGCAACCCTGCTTCCGGATATCCTGGTATATCCCATTTCTTACTCCTTTTTTATCCTTTTTAGAACCCTCTCGGTATCTGTTTTGAAATATCTGCCAAAGTAGCGGCATACGTTGTCCACGTCCCGCTTCAAAAACTCATCGGCCAGGGGGTGGTCCAGGATTACGCCCTGGGAGATGTCTATCAAAATTGGCTCGTCCCCTTTCATGAGGACGTTATACTCGCTCAAATCTGCGTGGACCATGTTGCCGTCCTGATAGAGCTTTCGCATGTATCCTACGAGGGTTTCAAAGACATATTTCGGGTCGTCGGGGACCACCTCTTTGAGCTTTGGAAAGGGCCTGCCGCGTCTGCCCAAAAACTCCATCACCAGCACGTTATTTTTGAATGCCATAGGCCTTGGCACGCGGATGCCGCACTCCATAGCGCGGTTCATGTTTCTGAACTCTTTTTTCACCCATACATATACGATGCTGCGTTTTGTCTTTTTTACGCCCTTGAACCTCCTATCACCATCGATGTACTTAGTCATGGAGCGGTAGTCGCTAGTGCCTACCAGGTGTATCTTCACCGCTACGGATCTGCGTCCTTTCTTGCCCAGGAAGACATTGGACTCCTTTCCAGTCTTCATTGTACCATGTAATATGTCTATGACCCCCTTATTTGCGAGAGTGTACAGGGTTAGGAGGGTCCTCTTGTCAAAAACCGCATCGTATATTTTGTAGTCCTCAACCCCTTTAATCCGCTTCCGCATCCGGTCAATTTTGGAATCTAGCCTTGAGATTTTCTTTTCGAGCACTCAGATGACTCCCTGGCTCATTAGCCTGTTCACCTGTGGCCGGGTGAACCGCCAGACGATGTCCCCCTTCTTGTCCCCCTGGACCGACCACGGCTTAACGATTACAATATCGCCTGCTTTTATCCATATTCTCCGCCTGATTTTTCCGGGAATCCTGCACATCCTGACATTGTTGTCTTTGCACTTGACAATCATCCTGCTTGCCCCCATCAGTTGCTCCACTATTCCAAATACCTCGTCATTCTTGGGCATTCGAAGCCTTCTCAATTCCTGTGCTTCCTCTTCTTCTTTCAGGGGCATTCCTCCAATATTATGCAGGGATTGCTATTTAACCGTATTGTAAGACGCTATCGTCTCGTAAAGCTTTCCGGCCTTATTATCTTTCTCAAAGTGCCTTCTGACAGGACTGATAACCTGGTCTATCCGTTCTGCGACAGCGATTTTCAAGTCCTGGGGGTGGAGATCGCCGCTTGCGTAAGCCTTCTCAACCTCCGGATAACCATAAAAGGTAACGTCGCCGCCAAATTTATCCGGCCTTTTGATTTCGAGTCCGTCGAAGCTCCGGAATATTATCTCTTTTGCATACTCCAGCACCGGGTTCCTGGTTACTTCCTCCATGGGGCAGAATGCAGCGTTTATCTTTCTTTTTATCTCTTCTTCGGAGTCGTGGACAAAAATTGAAGTCTCGGGAATGGACTTGGACATCTTCGAGCTGATTGCTACATCGACACTGCTGTCATCGTCGAAGCCCTTTGCTTTTACCGGCCCTGTGAGGGCCATGAGCATGCGGTGACTTACGATAACAGGCTTTCCGTTAATCCCTTTCCCCTCGTATTCCAGCTTGGCGACCATTCCCTCTCTGTCCGCTACCTCTCTTGCGAGCATGTTAACCTTGCGCTGGTCAAGGCCGAGCTGGCAGATGTCGGCTCCAATATGAAATATATCGGCGCACTGCATTGAGGGGTAAAATGCCAGGCCTGCCTGCTGGGAATCGTCTGCACTGCGGCCTGCAATAGCCATGCTCCTTTTGGTCCTTGTGAGGGAGTGGCTCTTTGCTACGAGAATTACCTTTTTCCAGTATTCAGGGTCATCGAAGAATTCCTTGTGCCATATGACATCCACCTTTGACATGTCCACGCCGGCGGCTTTCCAGACCTCCATGAAGTACTCTCCTGCGGCCCTTATCCTTTCGAGGTCCCCGTCGAATTTGTTGTTAATCCACGCGAAAGAGTCCGCAAGGATCAGTTTTACCTTTACCCCTGCCTTCAGAAGGTCCTTTATTAGCAGGGGCCGGTAAATGCCTACAGGCAAGTGTGCCAGCCCGCTGGGCTCGAATCCATCGTAAGCGACAGGATGCTTCTTCTCTTCCAGAAGCTGTTTTAACTCGTCTTCGAGGATAATCTCCTGTCCAATCCCCTTTACCAGCTCGAACCTGTCCATGTTCGAAAGTAGGCACGCAAACTTTATTAAGTTTGCTGATTCGACAATTGACAATGGAGTCAATAGAGCAGACCTGGATTGTCACACAGCGCATGGCCGGTGAATTGAAAAAGGCAGGACTTGCCGTGGAGGGAGCTGTAGATGATTTAAGGTCCGCAAAGTCGATATTAAACGAATGCCAGCTTAATGTTGATTCTAGGGATAAGCTCTTACCGAAAGCCAGCGCACTCGTCGAAGATGCGCAGAGACAGCTTTTTTCAACAGCAGAGCCCTTGGGTACCGAATTCACGGAAAAGTGGACAGAGGAGCTAAAGAGGGCCCTCAAGGGCGAAAAGATGGGAGAGTTCACAGCAGAGGGCTCCTCCAAGTTTTATTCAAACATGCCCAGGAACAAGGAGTGGGTGAGGGTCGCAATACCGGAATCCGTAAGGGATAAACTTGAAAGCATTGAGAAAAAGGCAGGAGTCGAGATACGACCAGACGGCGATTCGCACGTGATTATTACAGGCGACAAGGCATCCATACGCAAGGCACTTGACGAGATGTCGCCTTATTTTAAATAGCTAATAAGTCCTGTTCACAAGGAAATTCGTGAGGCTCTTTACCTTGTCCATCGCCTCGTTTTTGATCCCCGTTTTATCGAGCTCTTCGAGGGCCTCGCGCTCGAACGTGCTTGCAATCTTTTGAGATTCTTCTCTTGCATTGACGTTCTTCAAAACTTTTAAAATCTTGTTTACGTCCCTGTTGGATAACGTGTCCTTTTTATAGGTATCTATGAGGAGTTTTCTGTCCTTTTTCGATGCCTTTTCGAATGCATACAGGACAGGAAGCGTCTTCTTTTTATTTTTAATGTCGCTGGCCACTGGTTTCCCTGTCTTCTCGGTTTTCTGCCAGATTCCTATTATATCATCAACTATCTGGAATGCCATGCCGATTTTCCTGCCGAATTTTCTAAAACGTGCTGACAGTTTTTCATCATTCGTTGCGAGCACCGCGCCGATAGAGGTCGAGGCTTCAATGAGCGCTGCAGTTTTTCGGGAAATCATCTCGAGGTACATATCAGTAGTTACGTCAGGCCTGCCTTCAAAACTCATGTCCAGGTACTGGCCCTCGCAGAGTTCCATGATGGTCCGGTTGAGTATTCCAAGGACATCGACGATCTTGTAATGCGTAACGTTTATCTCATTTAGCCTTAAAGCCGCAAGATTTGCCATTACGTGCATGCCGTCTCCGGCATTTATCGCATGGGGCACGCCCCAGAGCTTCCAGACTGTGGGTTTGTGCCTCCTCTCT